>CAJODT010000118.1 GCA_905233365.1 uncultured Succiniclasticum sp. | reverse complement strand
GGTGCGCGGATGTAGTAAGACGCTTTTTTGCAGACCGGAGAACAGAAGGCCGGTAATTTTAATGCAAAATTTATGAAACTGTGGTATAATACATTTCAGACTGATAGTCCCGGAGCGGTATCGAAGTGGTCATAACGAGGCGGACTCGAAATCCGTTAGCCGTCCGCGGCACGTGGGTTCGAATCCCACCCGCTCCGCCATTTTTATTTAAACTTAAACTGAAAAATGAGTCATCTGCGCTTCTCAGATATGGGAAGCGTTTTTTAGAATTCGTCATTTTTTAATCTTATTCTGCAGACTAGTTTTTCGAATTTAGTTTTGGAAGTTATTACAGGATACCTGTTACAGAGGGGGATTCATATGAAAACAGCAACACAGAAACGGAAGGATTTACGCACTCTTTTATCTGCCGGTAAAATCGTGGTGGTACCTGGTGTAGGCGACGCGCTGACTGCCCGGGTTGCCCAGGCTGCCGGAATCCGGTGTGTGGCTATGGGCGGTTACAGCGTTACGGCGGTGCATCTGGCACAGCCAGATGTGGGACTTTTATCCATGACAGAAATGGCTACAGCCTTAAAGGAAATCTGTGACGCGACGGATATTCCCGTCATTGCCGACGGTGATAACGGGTATGGCAATGCGCTGAATGTGATCCGTACGGAATATGAATTTGAAAAAGCCGGGGCGTCCTGTATCTTTTTTGAAGACCAGGTGTGGCCCAAGCGCTGCGGGCATATGGACGGCAAGCAGGTGATCACAGCGGACGAGCATGTGCAGAAGATCCGCGCCGCGGTGGAAGGTCGCGTTGATAAAGAAACCATGATCATGGCCCGTACGGACAGCCGGGCCGTGTATGGCATTGAGGACGCGATTGAACGTTGTAAACGGTATGCCGATGCGGGAGCGGAAATGCTGTTTGCCGATGGTCTCTGCACGCGGGAAGAGATAGAACGTTTTGCAAAAGAGATGAAAGGGTCGGGCGCTTTTTTGGATGCCAACATGATCGAAGGAGGCAAAACCCCGATTATTCCGGCCAAAGAACTGGAACAGATGGGCTATTCCGTTGTGTTTTGGGCCTGCAGCGCCGTGTATACCGTAACCAAGGCGCTGTACGATCTGTTCAGCGGACTGAAGGAAAACGGAAACACCGAAGCCACTGCAGCCAACATGATGGAGTTTGGCAAGTTTAATCAGTTTATCGGTTTGGACCATTACAAAGAACTGGAACGTAAATATAAAGTCGACAGAGATGACTGAATACCGGGACCGCGTTGTGTATCTGCGCGGTCTTTATTACGCAGCTTACGTTTTTACAACCTGAAGCAAGGTTTAGTACAATGTGTAAAAATGGAGATATTAATTTTTCTGGTCCCGCCGAATTTGTCACGCAAAAAACATAAATATGTTTTAGTATGCAGGCGAAGAAAAGCAGGGGCGGGCAGAGCTGAGAGAGCAGTGTCAAAGGCCCTTTGCGATGGCTGGAAATCGTGAAAGCAAATCAATCAACAGTTCCTTAAATGGAGATATTTATGGTATAATAATATAAACAGTTTTATTATCGTAAATAATCATTCGTGAGTGGTTGTATACAGTTCGTTTTGACTTAGAAAGGAGGACACCGATGAAGAAGCTGTTTGCGTTGGTTCTTTCGTTCTGCCTGTTTTGCGGAATTGCCTTTGCTGAGGGAGAGACCTCTGAAAATACGAATACAGGTGAAAACAAACCGGGTTCCCTGAATCTAGCTTCTTTGCCGGAACGGAAGACTATGAATTCACTGGAGGACGTGCTGACTGCCCAGGATGCGGACCGCATTCAGAAAGCAATCTCCGACGCGCTGGTCAGCTTTGCGGAAAAGGACGAGGCCCTGTCCGTGGAAGCATGGTCGGAAAAGGTGCTGCAGGAAAAAATGGAGAATGCATCCAAGAGCCGCGTGACCGAAATCGCGCAGGAAATTCAGGACGCCATCCGCGAAACGGAAGAGCAGAACCGTTCCCTGGCAGAAGCGATGAAAAACGGGGAAAGCAAAAAAAGCTGGATGGAAGGCCAGTTAAAGAAATACATTACCAAAGCGGTGGAACTGACAGGTGATGCGCCGAAAGTGACCAGTAACGGCCGCAACAACGGTTTTACTATTGCGGGCAAAAACTGGAAAGGCCAGGCGTTAAGCGACAGGGAAGCCCGCCGCATGCGTGACGATCTGGAAAAAGACCGGGACAGCGGAATCAAAACGGCTGTGGCGGTTGGCCTTGTGCTGGCAGCGGACAGTGGCCGGGTCTCCATCATGAACCAGGCGGCTCCCCGGCAGCTCACCATGATCGCCATCAACGCGGTGGAAGAAGCCAAAACAGTATTAAAGGTTAAGAAAGGCATTATTACCGGTAAGGAAGGCGTGGATAAGCTGACGGATACTGCCATGACGTCCCTTATCGGTATGCTGGCAGGCTTTGACTACAAACAGATTGGTTTTCTGGCCGGGACGGCAGCCGGTACTGCGGCAGGCGGAGCGCTGGAAGGCGCAACCGGCGGTATCAGCTTAGGCTCGATTACCATAAACGGCGCTTTGCTGGGCGCGTATTTTGGAGAGAAGATTGGCAGCCGGATCGGTGAATCCATCAACGCGACCATGGATGAAAAGTTGAAAGTCCGGATCATTACGGAATTTGAAAGCTTCCTGGGCGGAACGGTGGCCACCGTGCTGAATATCCATGATGTGCAGAAAGCGTTGGACAGCATGGAAAAGGAAAGCGAAATCAAACTGACGGAAGAAGCCGCCAAAGCTGTAACGAAGGCTAAAGACGGCGCGGTATCCCTTGGAAACAGCATCAGCGAAACCATGAAAGCGTGGGGCAGCAGCGCAGGAAGCACGGTGAAGTCCTGGGGCAGTAGCGCTGGCAGTACGGTGAAGTCCTGGGGCAGCAGTGCCGGCAGCACGATCAAATCGTGGGGCAGCAGCATTTCAGACTTTTTTGGCAATGCCAGACAGAGTATCGGCAAAGGCTGGAACGGCGTGGTAGATAAAGTGAAAGGCGCGGTCAGCGCTGTGCCGGGCCTGATGTCGTTAGTGTAAGAAGAATAGGGAATGGGAAAGCAGCTTGCCGGAAGGCAGGCTGCTTTTATTACAATATTCTGCTCAATCCTGCATCCTTCAAATTATTGTGAAAGGACAGTAAAATGGCAACAGAAATATTTCCGGTAAAGGTAATCGGTCACATCCGCACGGATTTTACCAGCAAGTTTGGCGTGCCACGGCAAAGCGGAATCGTGGATGCGCTGGAAGCCCGCATCGAATTCGAAAAGGAGTTTACCCAGCCGGAAGCCTTCCGGGGTTTGGAGGGCTTTTCCCATTTATGGATTATCTGGCAATTCTCGGAGGCGGTGCGGGGTAATTGGTCCGCCACGGTACGCCCGCCCCGGTTGGGCGGCAATAAAAGAGTAGGTGTGTTTGCCACCCGTTCTCCCTTCCGCCCCAACGCCATCGGGCTTTCTTCTGTAAAAATTAAAAGGATTGAACTGGAAACGCCAAAGGGTCCCGTCATCTATGTAAGCGGCGCTGACCTGATGGACGGCACGCCCATTTTGGATATCAAACCCTATCTGGCCTACGCGGATTCCCACCCGGACGCGGTGGACGGCTTTGCCGGGCAGGTGGTTTACCGAAAGGTCAGTGTCGTTTTTCCGCAAGAGCTTCTTGAAAAAATTCCGGAAAATAAACGGGAACCATTGCTTGGGGTGTTGCAGGAAAACCCGGCGCCCCATTATCAAAAAGACCCGGAACGGGTGTATGGCTTCGGCTTTGCGGGCAAAGAGATTAAATTTAAAATTCAGGACAGCGTGCTGACGGTGGTACGCGTAGAGTAAAATCTTTCGGTTATCAAAGGCTGGTTTGTTTAAGTTTACTGCTGCGGGGCAAACTGATAGTATCCTGTGGCGTAATTTGAGATTAATGAGTTCGCCATTTTGCTCTGAATTGCCTCATATTACAGTGTACAAAATTGTAAAAAATTGCTATAATATTATGGTACGTTTTGCAATAATGAGGTGGTTCATAAAACGTAACTGCATTTTGTAAAACGCAGCATCTTTTTGCCTGATGAAATGCAAAATAAAAATGCAAATGAACTAAACGAGGATTGAAATATGATAGCGATTCGTGACCGGGTCCGGTTTGAAGAAACGGACTTGATGGCAGTGGTTTACCACGCCAATTACCTTCCCTGGCTGGAGATGGGAAGGGTCGCCTGGCTGCGTGCCTGCGGCGTGGACCTGAATCAGATGATGGACGACGGTATCCTGTTTCCCATCCGGGAGCTCAATGTAAAATACAAACATTCCGCCCGCTTTGACGACGA
>CAJODT010000117.1:4460-6462 GCA_905233365.1 uncultured Succiniclasticum sp. | reverse complement strand
GCAATAGCAGATAAGGCATTCATCACATTATGCTCGCCGATTTGCGGGATAATAAACTCCGCCGCCCCATCTGCTGTTCTGCAGACAAAACGGCTTCCTTCGGCGGTGATTTCCGCATTCTCTGCCCGTACATCATCTGCTTCGGAAAGCCCGAACCAGCTAACCCCCGTATGCAGCTTTTTCTCCATGGCGCGCACCCGGGGCAGATCCCCGTTCAGTACCGCGAACCCGTCCGCAGGCAGATCCTCCAGAATTTCACTTTTCGCTTTTGCGATATTGTCCAGGCTGCCCAGTTCCCCTACATGGGTGGAACCCACATTGGAAATGACCGCTACGTCCGGTCGGGCAATAGCGCACATGGCCTTGATCTGGCCCAATCCCCGCATGCCCATTTCCACCACCGCGATTTCCGTATCCGGCCGAATGCTTAACAGCGTCCGGGGCAGACCAATTTCATTGTTAAAATTGGCCTGGGTCTTCACCACGCGATACTGGGAAGAAAGTACGGCCGATACCATATCTTTGGTCGATGTTTTTCCGTTGGAGCCAGTAATCGCCACCACTTTCAGCTTAGGGAATTTCATGCGGTACGCATGGGCAATATCCTGATATCCTTTTAATGTGTCTTCCACATAAACCACGGGAACTCCTTCCGGCACTTCTACCTGCCGGGACGCAAGGATGCCCTCCGCGCCGTTTTCCACAGCATTTGCCGCATAGGCATGACCGTCAAAATTTTCACCCTTCAGGGCAATGAACAGTTCACCCTTCTTAATGGTCCGGGTATCTGTGTTGATACCGGTAAACTCAGGATTTCCCGCAAATTCGCATTGGCCGCCTGTAGCGGCAACAATTTCCTGTAATGTAATCATGCCCGTTTTCCTTTCCAGTATTCTTCCACCACTTCTTTATCGTCAAAATGAATGGTCCGGTCTTTCAGTATCTGGTAATTTTCGTGCCCCTTGCCGGCTATCATGATCACATCCTGATCGCCTGCATGGGCCAGCGCATAGTGGATGGCTTCTTTACGGTCGGCGATCCGGGTCACCGTCTTTCCTGCCGGCACCGGTTTCAGCGCCACTTCAATCTGGTCAATGATTTTTTCCGGGTCTTCACTGCGGGGATTATCCGAGGTTACAACCACATCATCAGCCAACTGCAGGGCAATACCGCCCATGATGGGGCGCTTCTTGTTGTCCCTGTCGCCGCCGCAGCCGAACACAGCCCACAGGCGTCCTTTGGTAATCAGTCGCGCCGTGTTCAGTACGTTCTCCAACCCATCCGGTGTGTGGGCATAGTCCACGATCACCGTATAAGGCTGCCCCGCTTCCACCAGCTGGAAACGTCCCGGAACCCCGGCAAAACCGTTCAAAACTTTTTCGATTTCCGCCTTGTCGATTTTTTCCGCAAGCAACGCTCCCACTGCGCACATCACGTTGTAAACGTTGAACCTGCCGGTAATATTTAACTGCAGATCCATATCCCCCACCGGGGTGTGCAGACACAGATGCATGCCCTTGGCGCCCACTTCGTAGGCAAGGGGGTAAATATCGTTTTCTTTTCCCACCCCGTAGGTAAGATACGCCGCTTTCGTCCGCGCTTCAATAATCTTGCTGGCGGGTTCGTCCGCATTGAACACCGCTGTCTTGTTCGGTTTCTCGCCGTCCGTTAGATGTTCAAACAACAGGCTCTTGGCGTCCCGATAGGCTTCCATGGTCTGATGGAAATCCAGATGGTCTTCCGTGATATTGGTCAGCACCGCCGTATCATATTCAATACCGGCCACACGCTTCAATGCCAGCGCATGCGAGGAAACCTCCATCACCACATACTGGCAGCCCGCTTCTTTCATGCGGTATAAGAACTTCTGCAGATCCACCACATCCGGTGTTGTATTGTGGGATACGATGGACTCCTCATCTATCAGGACATTGATGGTCCCGATCATTCCGCACTTGAAGCCTGCGCTTTTCAGTACCTGCCGGATGATGTTGGTACTGGT
>CAJODT010000117.1:0-4413 GCA_905233365.1 uncultured Succiniclasticum sp. | reverse complement strand
CCTCCATGGCTTCCCGTACATCTTTCACCTGCAGCAGTGTCAGTCTCTCCGGTAAAACAGCGGGAACATCCTCTATCAAGGCCGCCACCGCGCCGCCTTCCGCAGCTTTTGCCAGAAATTTATGACCATCTGCATGGACGCCCTTTAAGGCGATAAACAGACTCCCCTGCTGTACAACGCGGGAATCTGCCGTGATATCTGTCACCGTTTTATCCGTTGTACCAATTACGTTTACTCCTGACAACAACGCAATCAACTGTTGTAATTGTTTCTGCATAGTTTAATCCCCCTTTTCGGAATCATCGATTCATCGCGCCTTTATCATAACCATCCGGCTTCGCTTTCCCCTGCTTAAACTGAAAAGGCAGCCCGGACAGGCTGCCTCTCAAAATTCTTTACTTACTACTCTTACACAAAATTTTAAAAGGCTACGGTAAGCACAAGATCCGATGTGTATCTTCCTTAACGATAACCTACTGCTTCACGGCTTTTACGTAAATATTACTGCGGGCCACTTTCATCCCCAGCTGCTTTTCGGCAATGGAGGTGATCCGTTCCGGTCCTTTCAGCTGATCCACCTCGATTTTCAGTTCGGCATTCTTTGCTATCAGCTGAGATTCCTGGGCCTGCAGTTTGATCAGGTGATTCCCCGCACTTACCAGTGCAGCGCTTCGCATAACCGTAGCGAAATACATTGCCAGCACCAGTCCCACTGTAACAAACAGACGGCGGCGGAATAATTTATAATTGGCTTTACGGATTCGCTGGCGACGTTCCTGCAGCTCTTTAAGCTCCCTGAGCTGCTCCTGTTCCGACTGTGCCCATTGTTCTTCATAACTATATTTTCTAGCTAACATGTGCTCATTCCTGCCTTTTTATAATCTTTCCGCAAAGCGCAGCCTTGCACTTCGCGCCCGCGGATTCATTTCAACTTCCGCGTCACCCGGAACCAGGCTTCCCGGTTTGCCTATCAGCGGTTTTTTCCCGCACACACAAGGCATATGTGGCGGACAGACACAGCCTTTTGCCAGCTGCGTCAGCTTCTGTTTCACAATCCGGTCTTCCAGCGACTGGAACGTGATGACACCGATACGCCCGCCAGGCCGTAATGCATTCACTGCATCTTCTATCACCTGGTCCAGAATGCTCAGTTCGTCATTCACTTCAATCCGCAGGGCCTGAAATGTCCGTTTTGCCGGATGCGGACCTTCCTTGCGGGCCCCTTTGGGAATAGCCTTCTTAATAATATCGACCAGTTCCCCGGTAGTATGCAGTGGTTTTTTCTGCCGTTCCGCCACGATAAACTGTGCAATCCGCTTCGCCCAGCGCTCTTCCCCATAGCGCCAAATCAATCCGGCCAGTTCAGCTTCACCATACGTATTCACTATGGTATCCGCCGTCAGGGGCGCATCCTGGTCCATCCGCATATCCAGCGGACCTTCATGCATGTAGGAAAAACCTCGTTCCGGCGTATCCAGCTGATAGGAAGAAACCCCCAGATCGAACAAGACGCCCGTTACGTTTTCTATGCCCAGCTTACGCAATACTTCTTTCAAATCCTTAAAATTGGATCTTACGATATCCACCCTGCACCGCGCGTCTTTCAAACGCTCCGACGCGGCAGCCAGCGCATCTTCATCCTGATCGAGCCCAATCAGCCGTCCTTTATCCGACAGGCGCGCAACAATTTCAGAGGAATGCCCCGCCCCGCCTAGAGTACAGTCCACATAAATACCGTTTGGATCTGTCACCAGCCAGTCTATGCATTCTTTCAGAAGTACACTTACATGAGCAAAGTCCATAAGCGCCTCATCAAATGTCCAGGTTCAGGTCATCCAGGCCTTCCTCTATCATCTGCCCCGCGGCTGCATTCCGATCCTGCCACTGTTCCGCAGACCAGATTTCCGCCTTATCGCCTACGCCTACGATTACGGTTTCCTTACTGATGCCCGCATGTTCCCGCAGGCTGGCACTCAGCAGCACACGTCCCTGCTTGTCGCAGGAAAACTCATCGGCGCCGGAAAAGAAAAACCGCTTAATATCCCGGTTCTTTTTCTGTCCCATGGACAGTGCGTTTAATTTATCCGAAAACAGCTTCCACTGTTCCTCATCATAGATCATCAGGCAATGGTCAAAGCCCTTGCTGATAAAAAAGCGTTTTCCCAAAACATCCCGTAATTTGGCAGGAATGAAGAGACGGCCCTTCTCGTCCAGAGAATGGCGGTATTCACCTAGAAACATTATCTTCACCCCTTTGCCCCACTTTTCACCACTTTCCACCATTATACAGGCATTTTTTTGATTTTGCAATACTTTTATTGATGTTTTTTGAAAAAATAATGAATTTTTCTTTCCCGTCTTTTCCTTTTCATACAACAATGCTATAATAGCAATGCAAAAAGGCGGACCGCCATCATGAGCCGCCAATAAATAAACGAGGTGAATAACATGGAAGCAAACGACGTTAAAAAAGCTGCTGACGTGATTACGGCAGACACCAATATTATCGAAGCCGTTCAGACGCATCCGGAAATTATGCAGGTATTTGCTGACTACGGTCTGGGCTGCATCGGCTGTATGGCCGCGCAGTTCGAAACCATCGGTGAAGGCGCCGGCGCCCATGGTCTGGACGTGCCTGCCCTGATCAAAGACATCAACGAATGCATCAAGGCCAACGCAGCAAAATAAACGTAATACACAGTAAAAAAACAGGAAGCTTTGCAGCTTCCTGTTTTTTTATGATTTTTTTAAAGAAACACTAATTAATTCGTCTGCACGCTGACCGGCGCTTTTTGCGACTGACTGCGTCAATGTCCCTCGATGCAGCTACGGCTTCTTCTTTTCTGCCAATTGTTCCCACAACTGCCTTATCGTTTTCCTTAGTGCCGGATGCATAACTTCTGGTGCGATCTGCGCCAGGGGGCCCAGAACAAAATCCCGGTTCTGCATATCCGGATGAGGCACTTGCAATTCCGGCAGGTCGATAATCCTGTCATCAAACAGCAACAGATCTAAATCGATATTCCGCTCACCCCAGTGACGGATCCGGTTGCGTCCCATCTCCTGTTCGATTTGCAATAAAACGTGCAGCAATTCCGTGGGAGATTTGTCTGTCTCTATTTCCGCAACGGCATTCAGAAAGTCCGGCTGGTCTGTTACGCCGTATGGTTTTGTGGTCATAAAATCGGAAACCCTGCAGACCCTTATGCCTTTAAGGGTCAAACGCCGCAGGGCTTCTTTCAGGTTATTATCTGTGTCACCCAGGTTGCTGCCTAACGCGATATAGATTGCCATTTCATACCTTCCGTATTGCTTCCAGCATGCGGATCAGCCGCACATTCTCCTTTACATCATGCACACGCACCAGGTTGGCCCCGGCATACACGGCAGCTGCAGTCACTGCAAGGGTCCCTTCCAGGCGTTCTTCCGGAGGAAGAACCTGTTCCGCTCCCAGCACTTTGCCGATAGTGGTTTTGCGAGACGCCGCCATTAAAACAGGATAACCATTTACGGTAAGGGCGTTCAGATTCTGAATCAGACGCAGGTTCTGTTCATCATTTTTGGCAAAGCCGATACCGGGGTCCAGGATGATTTTATCCGCCCCTACCTTCCGTTCTGCCAAAAGCGCGGCACGGCCTAACAGATATTCCGTCACTTCCTGTACCACGTTTTTATATTCGCACTGCTGCTGCATATCTTTGGATGTGCCTTTCCGATGCATCAGGATAATGGGGGCTTTCGTTTCTGTGACCACATCCAGCATGGCAACGTCGGCGGTCATAGCACTGATATCGTTGATGATATCGCCCCCGCACTGCAAGGCTTCCTTTGCCAGCGTGGCGCGGTAGGTATCTACGGAAATTATGCTTTGCGGGAATTTCTTTTTAACAGCAACCAAAACAGGCAACACCCGTTCCTTCTCTTCCTCTGCCGTAACCGGATTGCTGCCGGGACGTGTAGATTCTCCGCCTATATCCAATATGGAAGCGCCCTCCGCCAGCATCTGTTCCGCCTGTTCAACCACGGCATCAATGTTGTTTTTCCGGGAACCTGCGTAAAAGGAATCCGGTGTCACGTTGATGATGCCCATCACCTTCATGGAATCATAACGCAGCATGCGCCCGTCCGCCAGCAGGGTACGCTTAGGTTCCGGCGTAAGAAATCGTTCCAGCTCTGCCGCAATTTCCGGAATCCCAAAATACGGCATCTGCTTCAGCTTATATAACAGCGTTTTATAATGCTTCTGATTGCCCAGCAGCAGGATATCCACATGTGAAACCGCACAGGTGATGGCAGTGCCCGGCGTAGCGCAGTCTCCCCCTGCCGCCAGCATTTCCTGTTTGATGATATTGGCAGCCGGTGTCCGCACGTGCAGTATCTTTAAAGGAGTAATCTTTCCTTTCCCCAGCAGGA
>CAJODT010000116.1 GCA_905233365.1 uncultured Succiniclasticum sp. | reverse complement strand
TTACAGCCCCTTTGCTTTGTGAGTACTTAAGCTTTCGCTTCTTCGCTCTTTTGCCGCTTCTTCTGCAGGAACAATACCAGAGCCAGCACAGCTACACCGATGATATCCGTCTCAAGACCCGGTTTCATCAGCAGCAGGGCGCCAACCGCTGCAATCACCCGGAGCCAGGCCGGCATAAAGGTGAAGATGTAACCTTCTACCGCAGTACCGATCAGGAATACACCAACGCAGGCAGTGCCTGCTGTCAGCAGGCCTTCTACCAGGGTGGTGTTGATCAGCATCAGCTGGGGCGAGTACACGAACATGAAAGGAACGATGAAGCCGGCAATGGCCAGTTTCACCGAAGCCACACCCGTCATCATGGGGTTGCCTCCGGAAAGTCCGGCCGCCGCAAAGGATGCCAGGGCAACCGGCGGGGTCAGGTTTGCGAACATGGCATAGTAGAAGGAGAACATGTGAGCCGCGCCCACGGGGATGTTCAGCTTAGACAAGGCCGGAGCCGCGATGGTGGCCGTGATGATGTATGCAGGGATGGAAGGCAGGCCCATGCCCAGGATCATACAGGTGATCATGGTGAAGATCAGGGTGAACAGGATACTGGTCTTGCCCAGGGAGATGATGGTGTTAGCCATGGTGAGACCGAAACCAGTCTTTGAGCAGACGCCGATGATGATGCCGACGCAGGCGCAAGCCACTGCTACGGAAACGGTCTGTTTGGCCCCGTCAGCCAAAGCGTCCAGCAGGTCTTTCAAAGACATGCGGGTTTCTTTCCGGATAAAGGATACGCCGATGGTGACCAGGATGGTCAGCACGGCAGAGTAAATGACCGTAGTGCCGGAGAAGAACAGCATGTACAGCAGGAAGATTACGGGAATCAGCAGATGGCTGCGCTTTTTCATTACGTCGCCGGTCTTGGGCAGCTTGTCCTTGGGCAGGCCCGTGAGACCGTCCTTGCAGGCCCGTAAATGTACCTGGATGATGATACTTAAATAGTAGAGAAGCGCCGGAATGGCAGCCCAAGTGATGATGTTGGAGTAGGGCACGCTGATCATTTCCGCCATGATGAAGGCCGCAGCGCCCATGATGGGGGGCAGAAGCTGACCGCCCACAGAGGCGGAGGCTTCTACTGCGCCGGCGAACTCTTTGGAGTAGCCTGTTTTTTTCATCAGGGGGATGGTGAAGGTACCGGTGGTCACCACGTTGGCCACAGCAGAACCGTTAATGGAGCCCAGGAAACCGGAGGCGATGACCGCTACCTTGGCGGGGCCGCCCTTGGTATGACCGGCCAGGGCCAGGGCGATGTCGTTGAAGAACTGCCCCATGCCGCACTTGTGCATGACCGTACCGAACAGGATGAACAGGAAGATGTAGCTGGCGGCAACGCTGACCGAGGTGCCGTAGATACCTTCCGTGTTGGCAAAGAAGTGGTTGGACAGGGACGGCCAGTCATAGCCCCGGTGCATAAACATGCCGGGGAATTCGCGGCCGAAGAGTCCGTAAATGATGAAGATGATGGACAGGACCGTCAGGGCGTTGCCTGTGACCCGGCGGGAACATTCCAGCACCAGCACCACCAGCAGGGTGGCCATGTAAAGGTCTGTCTGGTTTGGGTTACCGGCCCGTTCCACCACGCCCAGGTAATCACTCCAGATATAAATGGGGATGGTGAAGCAGAGCAGGGCCAGGATCCAGTCTATAATAGTAGGCTTGGTGTGGTCGGAGCTTTTGAAGCAGGGGTACATCAGGAAACCCATAGCCGTGATCATTGCCACGTGGATAGAACGGTGTACCAGCGTCACCGGCGGGCCGAAAGCCGCAGTGTACAGATGGTATCCGGAAACCAGAAGGCAGACGATGTAGAAGAATTTTGCCATCTTCCCCGTAAATTTGCGGGTGGCGGATTCCTTGTCCAGCTTCTTCACGATTTCATGTGATTTGGCTTCCAGCTCCTGCTGGGTATTCTTGTCTACAAATTCATGTTCGTGTGCAGTATTTTCATTAGTATTATTGATGTTTTTCTCTTCCATCAAAATACCTCCTTTTCACGATTGCCAGGTTGACCCGCGTATGCTCGGGAAGGGTTGCCCCCCGGGCGATAAGCTGACCGTTCAGCTTGATGTCGCGGGTGGCAAAGTGTGAATTGATCCAGGTAAACTCGTGGAATACCTGGTTGATATTGCCCATATAGATCATGCCGTTTTCGATCCAGACCTTGGTCCCCTTGTTCTCGGGAATGCCGGCCCCGAAAGCGGGGAAAGCGATGGTGTCCAGAATCAGATCGTGGCTGGCGTCAATATGGTAATATTCGTGCCAGGGGATTTTCTCCCATGAATGAATCCAGCCAAAGAAAAGCTTGTCGCCCTCTTTGGCTGGTACTTCAACATAAATTTCTTTGGTCTGATAATCATAGATCCGGAGCACGGTCTGCGCCGAATATTCATTGAACACAAACAAAGAAGCGAGAACAAGAAAAAATACGGCAAGAAGCGTTAAGTATTTTTTCTTCATTTAATTTATCTCTGATTAACTATTACACGCTTTGCTTTTACTGTGCTGTTGCATTCAGATTATTTCAGGATGCCTTTATCCTTGTAGTATTTCTCTGCGCCCGGATGCAGCTGTACGGAGGTGCCTTTCAGGCCGCGCAGCGCGGTATCCAGTTTAATCTCCCGTTTTGCGGTTGCATGGGAAGCGCCGATGGTAGCCAGGCCCTTTTCAGAGTAGAAACCGTCCAGCAGGTCATATACAACAGCGTCCGGCAGCTTCTTGGAAACCAGCATGATGTTCATAACAGCTGCGGTGGTGGTGTCCTTGTCGGTGCCGTAGGTTTCTTTCGGAATCTTCCATTCTACGTAGAAGGGATATTTTTTGGTCAGGTTCTTCAGGGCGTCGCCTTCCACCGGAACGAATACGATCTTCTTGGTGGTGCCCAGTTCTTTAATGGTAGCATTGCCCAGACCGGAAGTTACGAATGCAACGTCGCACTGGCCGTTCTTCATCTGGTCGATGGCTTCGCCGTAGGACAGGTAGTCAACCTTGGCGTCTTTGTAGGTCATGCCGTTGGCTTCGAAAATCATGCGGGCGTTCAGTTCTACACCGGAGTTGGGAGCGCCTACGCCGACTCTCTTGCCTTTGATGTCTTTGAAGGATGTGATACCGGAATCGGTGGTGGTAACGATCTGTACCACGTTCGGCCACAGGCCCATCATAGCCCGAAGGTCGGTAGCTTTGGGTTTGCCTTCATAAGCGCCAAAGCCTTCTACTGCCTGGATTACGGAGTCGGACATGGCAATGGCCAGTTCGCCTTTACCCGTCAGAATGGCATTGATGTTTTCGCCGGTAGCGCCGGTTGCGGTCGCGCTGGTCTTGTAGCCCATTTCACCGACAACCTTGGAGAAAGCGCCGCCAATCGGGAAGTAAATTCCGCTGGTGGGGCCGGTCAGTACAGTGATAAACTCTTTGCTGCGGTCAACCTTGGCCGGAGCTGCGGTAGCAGCCGGTTTCGCGCCATCTTTCGGGGCTTCCTTCTTTTTGTCCCCGCCGCCGCAGGCAGCAACGCTCAGGGCCAGAGCTGCGATCATAGCAGCGCTTAATACTTTTTTCATCATAATTTTCTTCCCCCTTTTCACATAACTGTGATTTTTTATTGAGTCAGGTTCTGCTGTTTCGTTCGCCGGAAGAGGGTAAACGCGTTACGTCAGGCAGACGCATTGCCTTCAGGCATGTAGATGCATAGGCGTTTACTATCATACAGCGAACTGCACATTACTGCACATATTATATCACATTTGAAGCAGGTTGTGTAAAACCCGCAATGTTTTTTTATGTATTTTTTGGAAAAAAACGTGTTATAATATTTACGGAAACACTGATTTTTTCGAAACCCATTTAATCAGTGTCTCCTTACAATAATTGTGGGAGGCGAAATTATGAAAAAGATAGTTTCCCTGTGTTTGCTGTCCCTGTTCCTGTTCGGCAGCTTTGGCTGCGCCCAGGACAAGCCCATCGTATTTGATTACGCGTCCCAGCCGGAAGAATTTGTGGTAAAACTGAAAGCAAACCAGAAGTATACCATCGTAAGAGGCAAGGAGCGGTTTCCCTTTTCCCTCACGTTAAAAAGCGATCTGGTTTTCGATCACGGCGCCTCTCATTTGATCTGGAACAAAATTGACAGGGAAGCCCGTATGCTGCGGGCCAAAGAGCGGGTTCCGTATCTGATCCATACCGACGGAAAAGATTACCTGTATATTTACGGGGACCGGGTCGGCGACCTGAACTTTATCGAACTTTCCGACACCAACAGTGTGAAGGGCGCCGATAACGCCCAGCTGCACTTTTTTGAAGAACCGAAGGATCCGAAAAACCTGCCGGTCCGGATCGGCATCAACGTGCTGGGGCCTGCGGCGGCAGAGCTTCGCTATCATGTAGGG
>CAJODT010000115.1 GCA_905233365.1 uncultured Succiniclasticum sp. | reverse complement strand
TCAGAAAGGTCATGTGACTGACGGAAGTGGATTCACCACATGGAGCATGACTGTGGATGCCGACCGTCTGGGCGAAAGCACAGGACAGGCCGGTTTTTGTTTTTATTGTAGTGATTGCTGGCTGGTTTGGCCTATGTAAAATTGAAATCAGGTTTTAAAAGCAAAATATTGAGGAGGAACTGACACATGAATGAAATGGCGCTGAAGTATGGCTGCAACCCCAATCAGAAAATCGCGAAAGTGTATATGAAGGACGGGAAGGATTTGCCCTTTACCGTACTGAACGGCCGTCCCGGCTTCATCAACCTGCTGGACGCCTTCAACAGCTGGCAGCTTGTCATGGAGTTAAAAGAAGCCACCGGTTTGCCGGCGGCGGCTTCCTTCAAGCATGTAAGCCCGGCCACGGACCTGAGCGATACGCTGAAGAAGATTTATTTTGTAGACGACCTGAAACTGACACCCATTGCATCCGCCTACGCTGCCGCCCGCGGGGCGGACCGTATGTCTTCCTACGGCGACTTTGCGGCCCTGTCCAATATCTGCGATAAGGAGACGGCGCTGCTGCTGAAACGGGAAGTCTCTGACGGCGTCATTGCTCCCGGTTATACGGAGGAAGCGCTGGAAATCCTGAAAAGCAAACGGAAAGGCACCTACCTTGTGATGCAGATGGATCCGGATTATGTGCCTGAGGAACAGGAAACCAAGCAGGTATTCGGCATTTCCTTTGAACAGACCCGTAACAACGCGAAAATTACAGCAGACCTGCTGGCAGAACGGCCAACCAAGAATAAAGAGTTCCCCGACGCGGCCGTCCGCGATTTGCTGGTGGCGCTGATCACGCTGAAATACACCCAGTCCAATTCGGTCTGCTATGTAAAAGACGGCATGACCATCGGCGTGGGGGCCGGACAGCAGTCCCGCATCCATTGCACCCGTCTGGCCGGAAACAAGGCAGACATCTGGTGGCAGCGGCAGAACCCGAAAGTAATGGCCCTGCCCTTTAAGGCAGACATCCGCCGCCCGGACCGGGACAACACCATTGACGTATATATTTCCGATGATTATGAAGACGTGCTGGCGGAGGGAACCTGGCAGCTGTTCTTCACGGAAAAGCCCGAACCGCTGACCAAAGAAGAAAAGAAAGCCTGGGCCGCCAAACTCACCGGCGTTGCCTTAGGCAGCGACGCCTTCTTCCCCTTTGGCGACAACATCGAACGGGCCCATCGCAGCGGCGTGCAGTACGTAGCGGAAGCCGGCGGCTCCATCCGTGATGACCATGTAATCGAAACGGCGGACAAATACAATATGGCAGTGTCCTTTACCCATTTAAGGCTGTTCCATCATTGATACGTATGAACCATTCTTTTTTCCGACAGGATACCGTGGAACTGGCCCGTAAGCTGTTAGGCTGCCTGCTGGTGCACCGTACAACGGACGGCGTTGCCGGCGGCATGATCGTGGAGACGGAAGCCTACGTGGGCGCTGTTGACAAAGCCTGCCATGCCTGGCAAAACCGCAGTGAGCGGACAGAGATTATGTACCACGACGGCGGCTATGCTTATGTGTATTTTATTTACGGAATGCATCACTGCTTTAATGTGGTGACAGGTCCGCAAGGAGAAGGTAACGCGGTATTAATCCGTGCGCTGGAACCGGTGCTGGGGCTTGACCTGATGCAGCGACGCCGCAATACGAAGACACTGCAGAATTTATGTAGCGGGCCGGGGAAGGTGTGCCAGGCCATGGGGATTACGAAAAACGAGTATGGAACGGACCTCTGCTCTGCGGGCAGTCCGTTGCGTATCCTTCGTTACCACAATATTCCGGCTGACCATGTAGCGTCATCGCCCCGCGTCAACGTAGCTTACGCGGAAGAAGCGGCCGCCTGGCCCTGGCGGTTTTATGTGAAAGATAACCCGTATGTGTCGGGATAGAAACAAAACCGCAAATTGCTGTAACCAGCATGGATAATTGGTTTGCGCACTTTCTGTCTAAAACAGAGGAGCCGGCACAACATGCAACGTATGTTGCATGTTGCCCGGCTCCTTTTTTCATTTTGCCGCAGTGGAAGCAATGCCCAATCTGTTATTTTTAAATATATGAAATCTGATTACAGCACAACAACTTCCGACAACGGAAGGTCTGTAGCTTTAGCGATATCATCGTCAGACATCGTGCCCATATCTTTCAAATACTTGGCAATTGAAAGAGCTTTCCTTTTTTCGCCTTCCTTTTTACCAAGGGCAATCCCTGCCTCTATTCCTTTCTTTTCTGCATCTTCCCTTATAATTTTTAAATCCATTTCCCAGGTCACGTATCTCTCCCTCCATTCCTCGTCATTTTTCACACGCTTTGTCTCCGCGTCAATGGCCTGCGTAAACTTGCTGCCCGCCTTGCCGCTGTCAACGTAAGACAGGAAATCGGCCAGCGCCGCGTCTTCTGCCTTATCCGCCGCTTTTGCGTTCAGATAGATGTTCTCCGTCAGGTCTCCCATCTCAAGCTGCATATCCTCTTTGCAGCGATACGTGAAGTGATACATGGGTAAACCCTTCTTAAACGGGTCAAAGGTACAGATAAAGATGACATAAGACTTGCGCAGCTCCCGATACTTCATTCCCCGTTTTAGCATGTCCATGCTGATCAGGCTCTGGTAGTACCTCGTGCGCAGGGGCAAGCCCTTGACCACAACGGTTTCATCCTTGCCGGCATTCACTGTGCTGTTTTCGCCGGTCACCTGCATCTCGATGTCCAGTACCGTTCCTTCCTCATTTTCCACATACACATCAAGCCGTATGCTTTTACTGCTGATCCTCGCGCTGTTGATATGTCGTTCTTCTATGAGATATCGTATATCCTTGATCTGTATGTGTAAAATCTTCTCTATCAGGTACTGGCAGAGCTTCTTATTCTTCAGCACCTCCTGAAACACATAGTTGTTTGCAAACGTTAACGAATCCCAGTCTATTGTTTTCAAGTTTTACCTCTTTCCGACCGGGGCTGTTGCTTCCACAGTTATATTGTAGCGCGGTTTGGCGGCAAAGGCAAGGAAAGACAGAAGATTTCACAAAGGGATTATGTTCCGTGTTACACCGCTTTCACCGTAGGCGGGCAAACTTAACGCCTCCGCACTCCTGCAGTTTGAATTCTGTAGCTTACGGCTTCGCCTGTAGAGACATATAAACTATCACTCCTTGTATTATGAGAGGTGGCGGAACCAAACACCAGTATTCACGCGGGTTTGCATTTTGAGGTTGGTCGTTTTTACGACCAACCTTACTTTTTTGGGCTTTATATCGCAGAATTCACACTAATTCCCCATTTGCGCATTGACGCTGGCTGCATTTCTAACTATAATATAGAGTGGTTGGTATTTTGAAACCAGCATAGCAAGCATAGTAAATGGAATCTCTGACCGGGGAGGGTAAGCTGGAGGTTCTATAGCGCCAGGCCCTGAATGGGTGACGAGGAATGGCAGTTGTCGAAAGACTCGGCGGATGCTGTCACGGCGTAATGTGCAGTTTGTCTGCGTTGCGTGCCCGCTTCGTAAACGAAGAACAGCTTTTCATGCAACGTTGCCATTCTGAAACAGGCAGTGCGCCGTCAGAGGGAAAGCAAAAAGCGGAATCAAAACCGTAACAGAGGTTCCCTCAGCACTGCGTAAGACATTATACAAAACAGAAGGAGAATTGTAAAAATGAGAGTCGTTATTCAGGATAACTATGAAAAAATGTGCCTCTGGGCCGCTAACTATATTGCAAACCGCATCAAAGAACACAACGCAGGTCCCGAAAAGGGCCGTCCTTTCGTGCTGGGTCTGCCCACCGGGTCTTCCCCCATCGGCGTGTACAAGGAACTGGCCCGCATGAACAAGGCCGGGGAACTGAGCTTCGCCAACGTGGTTACCTTCAACATGGACGAATACCTGGGTCTGCCCCACGAACATGACCAGTCCTACTGGTACTTCATGCACGACAATTTCTTTAATCACCTGGTGGACATGAAACCGGAGAACATCAACATCCTCAACGGCATGACGAAGGATCCTGTCAAAGAATGCGCGGATTACGAAGCCAAGATCGCTTCCTACGGCGGCATCGACCTGTTCATGGGCGGCATCGGCGTGGACGGCCACATCGCGTTCAACGAGCCCTTCACCAGCCTGGCTTCCCGTACCGGCCTGCGGAACCTGACCACGGACACCCGTATCGTCAACTCCCGTTTCTTCGGCAACGATCCGGAAAAGGTTCCCTCCCAGGCTCTGTCTGTCGGCGTTGGCACCGTAACGGATTCCAAAGAAGTGCTGATCCTGATCAACGGCCACAACAAAGCCAGAGCGCTGGCGGCTACCGTAGAAGGCGGCATGTCCCACAAATGGACCTGCAGCGCCCTGCAGATGCACAACGGCGCGATCATCGCCTGTGATGAGGCGGCCTGCGGCGAACTGACCGTAGACACCTACAAGTATTTCCTGGATATCGAAAAGAAGGAGAGATTGTAATTCATGTATACCATTAACGATCTGTATGATCTGGATCATACCCTGGCTGCCGATTACCTGAAAGGCTTCACCTATCCCTGGGAAGCCCTGAAAGGCATCAAGGAACTGATCCTGAAGCTGGGTCCCACCCTGGGCGATGACTATGAAGAAGTAAAGCCCCAGGTCTGGGTTCATAAAACCGCAACCGTATTCCCCACCGCGTATCTGGGTGCGCCCTGCATCATCGGGCCTAACACGGAAGTCCGTCACGGCGCTTTTATCCGCGGCACCGCGTTAGTCGGTGCGGACTGCGTAGTGGGCAACTCCGTAGAACTGAAAAATGTAATTTTATTTGATCACGTACAG
>CAJODT010000114.1:4477-5429 GCA_905233365.1 uncultured Succiniclasticum sp. | reverse complement strand
CAGGTTTTTTGTCTCGATAATCAAACCGTTTTATCCTCCGTAGTGGATTTTGTGTTTTGCGCTGTTGTTGCTGCGCCAGCTTTGGGGGCGGCGGCCGTAGCCTTAGCTTTAGTGCTTTGGGCTAATACTGTTTCGTTGTTACGGGTCCTGGCCGCTTTCTTGCTCTTTGTCTTTTGGGCCAGGGTTTCCCCGTCGGTCTCAGCCTCTTTTTTCTCCTGCGGGTAGTATACCAGGCGCACGTTGCCCTGGGCATGGGTTTTGCTGTTGGGCCCGGAAACGTTGGTGACCCGGATCTTGTTGCCGCTGACGGTGTTGCCGTCCTGTGTGGCTCTGGCGTTGCCGATCAGTTCAATATAGCCTGTATCATGAGAATCGTATACAGCCCTGTCTGCAGAACCGGTCATTTTCCGGGCTGTGTTTTCCATGTTAACACCGCCGGTGGCATTGGCCAGGCCTGTTTTCATGTCATAGACGATCTTCCCGGCCGTAAGCCAGCTGCCGTCTGTGGTGGAGATTCGGGCAAAGCCGCCCAGGGTCTCAGCGAATTTTTGATCTTCATGATAATCCACCCGGGGCGCCTGCAAGGTTTTGTCTCCTTTGGTCAGCACGGCGCTGCCCACTGCGGAAATATAGTTTTGGCTGTACATGATCAGCTCATTACTCTTCAGGTGATTGTCTTCTTTATCGGCTATGACCCCGCCATAGAGATGGCCGGTCCGCTCCTTGCTGTTGAAGGTGGCGCCACCTTCTGCTACAGCGATGCCGCCGTCATATTGTATAGTAGTCTTGCCGGTGGTCGTACCGTCGCCGCTGGTCAGATCATATTCGATTTCCGTGGCATCCACACTGTATTTTGCCTGCGGCGCTGCCAGAACCGTGCCGCAACACAGCATGAACACCGTAATGAAGCCCAGCAACAATACGGTTATGCAGCTCGGCAACACTGCCGTTT
>CAJODT010000114.1:0-4462 GCA_905233365.1 uncultured Succiniclasticum sp. | reverse complement strand
CTTTTACTTTTCTTCATATTGCCCACCTCGTTCCACATGCGCTTTGTCTTTCAGCTTAAAATGCCTGAACTCTCCGGACGTGATGATGGTCTCGGCAGTGGCCAGCATGTCGTCTTTGATTACTTTGACGGCGCCGGTCGCTGTCAGGATGTCTTCCTTCTGCTTCCACTCCACTTTATCCGCTTTCAGGAAGCCTCCCTGCTTCAGCCGGGCAGTGACTCCTTTAGTCAGGACAAATTCATTGTTTTTGATATTCAGTTCCGCAGCTTCTGATTTTACGTACATCTCGTCCCCGTTTTTCAGGTAGATGATACCGTCCAGCTGTTTGGCCGTGATCAGTTCAGGGCTGACCTGAAGAGCTTCACCTACATTCAGCTTACATAGCGGTTTGCCGTTTTCCTCCCGGTTCAGGGTGGTATTGTACACCGCTGCTTTTGGAGCGTTGCTTTCCGGAACTTTAGTGGTGTCTGTAGGCTCGGGAACCGTACTGCCCCAGAACAGCCATGCGAAGATCAGGAACAGAGCCAGCACCCCGGCGCCCGCAACCAGTATTGCTTTTTTATGTTTCACTGCTTTTTTGCTCCTTTGCCTTTGCTTCTTCGTGTTCCTGCTGTTTTAACGCTGCAGTTTCCGCTTCAGCATTTTCCTTTGCCATAACTTCTTCGTAAGAGGTGTTCCAACGGTGCTGGAACCACAGCCAGTTGTCCGGATACTTTTTGATGATACGTTCTACGGACTGGGTCATCTTTAACGTAAGGTTATAGTCATCGGCCTTTTGGTCGCCGGTATTTTCATAGTAAAAGGGTTCTTCCACAATTACCTGATGCCCATACCCGTCCGGTTTGCGGACAATGTAGATGGGAATGCAGGGCGCCTTGAACTTGCGGGCAAAGTAGGCCGGGCCGGTGGGGGTGGATGCCATCTTTCCCAGGAATGGTACAAAGACACCGTCTACGCCGCCGTCCTGGTCAGCGATGAGACCTAACATGCGGCCTTTTTTCATAGCTCGGGCACAGCCTAAGATTTCGCTGCTGCCCCGGGCAAAGATTTCCTGTCCCACACCTCTGCGTAGTTCGTTCATAAAATCGGAATAGACTCTGTTGGGCTGGGGCTTTTCCACTGCGCTGAGGGGAAATCCGTTCAGAGCCAGGGCGGCGCCCAGCCATTCCCAGTTATCAATGTGGCAGGCCAGCATGACCACGCCTTTTTTTTCTTTCAGGGCTTCCCACAAGATTTCGGGATGGTCGAAGGTGACCAGGCCCCGAATATTATCCTTGTTCAACGCGGGCATGTACAACATTTCCATAACGGAGATGCCCAGGTTCACAAATAACCGTTTGATGGTAGATTTTGCTTCTATTCTTGAATAGCCCAGCCGCTCACGGATGGTTTCTTCTGCACGGATCCGCTGTTTCTTTGCAATATGCCAATACAGATGTCCAAGGCCGGTGCCAATCTTTACCAGTACCTTGTAGGGGGTATGAGAGGCAAGCCAGCTCATGGTCTTCAGAACTGCATATAACATTTATGGTCGATCCTCTTTTCCTTTTTTATACAAATTTTATACAAATTCTTCTGACTGCCCTGGCGTTCCAGGCTTTTCAGGATCTATTGCCGATCCCCTTTTCCCTCTTCCGTGTATTCTTCCACAATGGCTGTCCAAACGCCCCGGGCTTTCAGGATCAGTTCCAGCAAATCCCGTACGGCGCCCTTTCCTCCTTTATGAGGAGCAATGAAGTCTGCACGCTGTTTTACATCTTCCGCCGCATCGGCCGGCGCCGCAGACAAGCCTGCAGCCTGCAGGGCAGACAGGTCGTTCAGGTCGTCGCCCATAAAGGCAATCTCGTCCAAAGACAGGTTATATTTATCCGCCAGGGCTTGCAAAGCCTGCTTTTTGGCGGAGATTCCGCTCATCACGTCTTCCCCGATGCCAAGTTCCTCAGCCCTGCGCTGCACGATGGCTCCTTTGCGACCGGTGATGACGGCTACACGCAGGCCGTGACGCACGGCAGTGGTGACCCCCAGCCCATCCTTGGCGTTGAATCGTTTGAACAACTCTCCTTCAGCACTAATGTTAATACTGCCGTCAGTGAGGGTACCGTCCATGTCCAGTGCGACAAGCTTTATTTTTTTTGCTTTATGCTGTAATGATTTCTGTGAAAGTGTTTGTGATGTCATGAATATACTCCATAACTGATGTTGAGTGACTTACACTACTCCCTGCCGCACCAGATCCGTCATGTGCAGCAGCCCGATTACATGCCGTTCTTCATCAACGACGGGCAACACCGTAATAGGTTTCGGCTTGTGACTTTCCATAATGTGCAAAGCCTGTGCCGCCAGTTTCTCCCGTGTTATAAATTTGGGGTTCTTTGTCATCAGCTCCATGACAGACCGCTGTAAAAAGTCCATGCCTTTTGACAGGCCCCGGCGGATATCACCATCAGTCAAGAGGCCTATCATGATATCGTTTTCGTCAACTACAGAAACAGCGCCTAATCCTTTGTCGGTAATGATGAACAAGGCTTCTGTTACGGTAGCGGTCCCTTTTACCATCGGGTTTTCGTTGCCACCGTGCATGATATCCCCTACCGTCAGCAGAAGCTTCCGGCCCAGGCTGCCACCGGGATGGAACATGGCAAACTGTTTGGAGGTGAAATGATGTTTACCCATGAGCGCCATGGCCAAGGCGTCTCCGAAAGCCAGCGCCGCAGTGGTGCTGGAGGTAGGAGCCAATCCCAAAGGGCAGGCTTCTTTTTTTACGCCCACGTTCAGGACTACGTCTGCGTTTTTCGCCAGGGTGGAATCGACATTGCCTACCATAGCAATGAGCTTTGCCCCAATTCTCCGCAGGGATGGCAGTATATTCAGTATTTCCCCGGTCTCCCCGCTGTTGGACAAGGCAATGATTACGTCATTCGCCGTCACCATACCCAAATCCCCGTGGATTCCCTCTGCCGGGTGCAGATAAAAGGAAGGGGTACCGGTGCTGGCCAGGGTGGCGGAAATTTTATGGGCAATGATGCCGGATTTTCCCATGCCGGTCATGATTGCGCGGCCTTCACAGGCCAGGATCATCTCCACGGCTGCATCGAAATGCTCATCAACGCGGGGAATCAGGTCCAGAATGGCTTCTGCTTCCATCTGCAAAACTTTCTGGGCATCCGTCTCCATTTCGTTCATGGTGTATTAAATCCTTTCAGTCAGTTGTTAATTATAAAATATTTTGCATGCGCTTATGTATAAGCCGGTTTGGCTCCACGCATGTTTCTGCCTGCTGTTTATCTCTTTCTCGTAATCGCATCAATGGCCAGTACGTCTTTCAGCAATGCTTCCAGCTGATCCAGCCGCACCATGTTGGGTCCGTCGCTTAAGGCTTTGGACGGGTCGTCGTGCACTTCCAGGAACAGGGAGTCAATGCCCACCGCCGCCGCTGCCCGTGCCATGTGGGGCACGTACTGGCTCTGACCGCCACTGCTGGTGCCTTTACCGCCAGGGATCTGCACGCTGTGGGTAGCGTCCATTACCACGGGGTAACCTAACTCGCGCATGATGGCCAGGCCCCGCATATCGGTGACCAGGGTGTTGTAACCGAAGCTGGAACCACGCTCTGTTAACAGAATGTTGCAATTCCCAGCCGCTTCCAGTTTGCCAATGACGTTTTTCATATCCCAGGGCGCCAGGAACTGCCCTTTTTTCACACTGATGCATTTGCCGGTTTTCCCTGCCGCAACGACCAAGTCAGTCTGTCGGCACAGGAAGGCAGGAATCTGGAGGATATCCAGCACCTCTGCCGCCTTTTCCGCCTGATAAGTTTCATGTATGTCGCTGACGATAGGTACGCCCAGTTCTTTTTTAATGGCTGCCAGCTGCTTCAGACCTTCTTCCAGTCCGGGTCCCCTGAAGGAATCATAGGAAGAACGGTTGGCTTTATCGAAGGATGCCTTAAATACATAAGGCATGCCTAGTTTTTCACAAATCCGTTTTACTTCTTTGCCGATGGCCAGGCTGTGTTCATAGCCTTCCAGCACGCAGGGTCCTGCCAGCAGCAGCAGGGGCTGCCCCGGTCCCACTTTATAAGGTCCTACATTAACAATATGCATTGTGTCCTCCGTTCATTACTCCATAATTTTTACTGTTTACCTTTAATCCAATCAATACGATTGTAAATTTACTGCACTGCCTGTTCCGGGCTGTCGGTTGGGTAATGCTATTCTTTTTCTTCAAAAAGTTTGTTCACTGCGTCCAGGTCTTCCTGGGTATCCACCCCGATGCCCCGGAAATCGCTTTCCAGCACTTTAATCTTATATCCGTTTTCCAGCACCCGCAATTGTTCCAGACTTTCCACCTGCTCCAGGGGGGTGGAGGCCATGGCAGCGTATTGCATGAGGAAAGACCGGGTATAGGCGTAGATACCTACATGTTTGTACACTTTAAACAATTCCGTTTTGTTACGTGGATA
>CAJODT010000113.1 GCA_905233365.1 uncultured Succiniclasticum sp. | reverse complement strand
AAGGAATCAGGAGGGCCTGTAACATTTCAATCGGCATAATGTACCTCGTCTTGCAACTTTGTCCTATTATACCTGCAATAACGGATAAGGTAAACAGCTTTTTTGAATACGCCATTTTTTTCTTATTAAAATTGACGAATACCGCGTTGGGTTGTATAATTTAATAGTTACAGCATTATTAGTTATTAAACCCGGGAGGTTAGAGATATGATGGAAGAAAAATATGCTCCCCATGCCATAGAAAAGAAATGGCAACAGTACTGGGCCGAGCACGACACATTCAAACGCGAGATAGATACGGCGAATGGAGATGTTCCCGTATCCCTCCGGCAATCTGCATATGGGCCACGTGCGCAACTATTCCATTGGCGATGTGGTTGCCCGTTTCCGCACCATGCGGGGCTTTAACGTGCTGCATCCGATGGGCTTCGATTCCTTTGGCATGCCGGCGGAAAACGCGGCCATTGAACACGGGATCCCTCCCAAGAAATGGACGCTGGAAAATATTGAGAACATGACCCGCCAGTTAAAACAGCTGGGCCTGTCTTACGATTGGGACCGGGAAGCCATTACCTGTAAGCCTGAGTATTACAAATGGACGGAATGGTTCTTCGAACTGTTCTATAAGCGCGGCCTGGCGGTGAAAAAGAATTCTTCCGTGAACTGGTGCGACCACTGCAACACGGTGCTGGCCAACGAGCAGGTGGAAGACGGAAAATGCTGGCGCTGTAAGAACGAAGTGCACAAGAAGCAGCTGAGCCAGTGGTTCTTCAAGATTACGGATTACGCTGACGAGCTGCTGCAGGATCTGGAAAAGATTCCCGGCTGGCCGGAACGTGTAAAAATTATGCAGGAAAACTGGATCGGCCGCAGCGAAGGTCTGGAATTCAGCTTTGATGTGCCTGCGCTGAATGAAAAGCTGCCGGTCTACACCACCCGTCCGGATACGATCCAGGGCGTTACCTTTGTGGTGGTTCCGCCGGAGCATCCCATTGTGGAAAAAATGTTGCAGGGCAATCCCCGGGAAAAAGAGCTGCGTGAGTTCTGCGACAAAGTCCGCAACACCAGCGATATCGAGCGTACCTCTACTACCAGTGAAAAGCTGGGCATGTACGCCGGCTTTGACTGTGTGCATCCGCTGACAGGCCACACGGTACAGATCTGGATCACCAACTATGTATTATACGATTACGGTACTGGCGCGGTTATGGGCGTGCCCACCCACGATTCCCGCGACTGGCAGTTTGCTACCAAATATAATATCCCCAAGATTATTGTTATTAATCCCAAAGACCGCGACCTGAAGCTGGAAGAGATGACGGATGCCTACGAAGAAGACGGCATCATGGTGAACAGCGGCAAGTTCGATGGCATGACCAACACGGAAGCCATGGTTGCCGTCAGCGATGAGATTGAACGCATCGGCGCAGGCAAACGCCGCGTCAATTACCGTCTCCGCGACTGGCTGATCTCCCGTCAGCGTTACTGGGGCGCTCCCATTCCCATCATTTACTGTCCCAACTGCGGCGAAGTGCTGGTGCCGGAAGAAGACCTGCCGGTGCTGCTGCCGGAAGACGTGAAGTTTGACGCAGGCGCAAAATCACCGCTGGCCACCAGCGAGAGCTTTTTACACTGCAAGTGCCCGAAGTGCGGCGCGGACGCTACCCGTGAAACGGATACCATGGATACCTTCCTGTGTTCTTCCTGGTATTTCCTGCGTTACACTGACCCGAAGAACGACAAGGCGCCCTTTGCCAAGGAAGCCAACGCTTACTGGGGTCCGGTGGATCAGTACATCGGCGGCATCGAGCACGCCATCATGCACCTGCTGTACTCCCGCTTCTTCCTGAAAGTGCTGCGGGACGCGGGCATGGTGGATTACGACGAGCCCTTTACCAACCTGCTGACCCAGGGCATGGTAATCAAAGACGGGGCTAAGATGAGCAAATCTCTGGGCAACGTGGTTTCCCCGGAAGAAATTCTGGAAAAATACGGCGCGGATACGGCCCGCTTGTTCATACTCTTTGCGGCTCCTCCGGAGCGCGAGCTGGACTGGAGTGATTCGGGGGTAGAAGGCAGCTTCCGTTTCCTGAACAGGGTATGGCGTATCGTCAGCTTCTATCGTCAGTATCTGGAGGAGTGTGGTACCTGCCTGTGCTGCGGCGAGAAGATAACGACCTATGATGTGGAGCAGCTGGACGAGGCGGACAAGGAATTGCGCCGCGCCCTGAATGCTTCTATTAAAAAAGTTACGGAAGATATTGAGCAGCGCTTTAATTTCAACACGGCCATCAGCTCCCTCATGGAACTGGTGAATGCCATGTACGCTTATAAAGACGCCAAGGATCATTACGATGCGGGTCTGGTTTATGAAACGGTGAAAGACCTGCTGCTCCTGCTGGCTCCTTTTGTTCCCCACATTTCGGAAGAACTGTGGCGGGGTGTGATTGATGAAAAAACCAGCGTGCATGACCAGGCATGGCCAACTTATGATGAAAACGCGCTGAAGGTTGATAACGTAGAAATCGTGTTGCAGATCAACGGCAAGGTGCGGGGCCGTCTGGTGGTTCCTTCCGAAGCATCCAAAGAGGAATTGGAAAAGGTCGCCCTGGCGGACGAGCGGATCAAATCCCTGATCGGTGACGGAACTGTACGCAAAGTGATTGCGGTTCCGGGCAGACTGGTCAATATTGTGGTGAAGTAAATAATCGTTTTAAAGATTTAAGCAGGCCTGTGGTTGCTCTGCAGGCCTGCACACTTTTGTTCTTTACCGATTTTACTGATGATTGCATGAGTGAAATGGGTAAAGGGAAAAAGAGGCAGATGATGAAAACACTAAATTATAATAATTTTTTTGAAAGACGAATCGGATCTCCGTAACTTTGTTGCGGCGACAGTTCGTCTTTTTTATTGTTGGAAAGAGAGTTTTCAGGTCAGGAAAAGAAATGAGCAAAACATCGGGAACGGTTGCGTTATTCCATGAGACGAAAGTTGCCGTCGTGGCGAGACTGTCTGAGGGGCGAAGCCCCGAGTTTCGAAGCCACAGGCAAATGAGTCCATGGAATAGCAAACGTGTACGGTTTTGCGAATTCTTTCCCTGACCCCTATGATAATTATTTTCTTTAAAAAGGACGGATCAAAATGGAAAAACGAACTCTGCAGAAGTTAGGCCTTCTTTGTGCCAGCGTGGCCTTGTGCAGCGCTGCTTCCTGGTGGAGCGGCAATAATGAGGCAGAGCAATCGGTGCAGAAGCTGACGGAGCAACCGGTTGTGGAACAGATGCAGGAAATAAAAATAACCGTATGCGTCAGCGGGGCAGTGGCAAAGCCGGGACTTTATGAAGTGACGAAAGGCAGCCGGGCTCAGCAGGCCATCGAATTGGCCGGCGGTGTGACAGAAGAAGCGGACATGGACAGGGTAAACCTGGCACAGTTATGCAAGGACGGTGGACACATCAAAGTGCCGCGGCTTTCCAAAGCAAGAATTAAAAAGAAGATGGAAGAAAAGAAAGGGCAAAAGGCCACTAGTAATACGGCAGGATTGGGAAACTATGGTAACTCATCGGATGCAGGAGGAAGAAGCGGTACAGAGGATAACAGAATTGTGCAGGCTTCGGATAATAATTCTGCCTCAAACAAAACTATTTCCAGGGAAATGAAGATCAGCCTGAATTCAGCATCAGAATCAGAACTTACGCAGCTTCCCGGAGTGGGAGCAGCCACGGCTAAGCGAATCATCCGCTTCCGCCGGGAACATGGATTTCAGGCAATCGAAGATGTAATGAAGATTCCCGGTATCGGCCCGGCAAAATTCGCGAAGATGAAAGCGTGCCTGGTGTTGTAGGTATAACTGGTTCTGCTGTGCAACTGGTTTTATAGTGAGAGAGAAAGGATTTTGCATTTGTTTACCTATTGGCTGTTGTTAACATTTTTCTTTTTTTGTCTGGGCGATGTACTTTCATTTTATGAGATGCAAAAGGCTTTTTGGTGTTGTGCCATTATTTTTGTGCTCTATGAAATTTTCTGCCTGCGCAAAAAAAGTAAAACAGAATACCTGCTGTGCGGACTTTGCTGCTTTCTTGTGCTGACGGGAGGATTTCTGGCGGGGAATGGTCAACTGAAAACACAGAAGCGATGGGAGACTTTTTGGGGGAAGCAGATAATTTTGCAGGGCGCTGTACAACCTGACAGTATAAAAGGGAAGGAACAGGGAATCAGCGCACTGTTCGCAGCAGAGTATCCGCTGCGCGGTAAGGTGAGGATTTTTGTGAAGACGGATTCCAAAAATGCTGACTTGACCGTGCGTAAGCTTCTGTCAGAAAAAATCAGGATAGCGGGTGTTATAAAGGAACCGGTTTTTCTGCGCAATCCGGGAACATACGATGGTTACCTTTCTAACAAAATTAAAGGAATTTACGGGAATATAACGGTTTCGACTGCACAATTACAAACACTAAAAGAACCGCTTCCTTTACGGTTTCGGTTTATGTCTCTCGCGCAGGAGGTGAGGGAAAAAGCTCTTGCGAAACTCCACACCGGCACGGGAGCAATTTTACCTGCCATGGTACTGGGCGGGTATCAGGGTGTGGCGGCGGAAGATGCGGATGTGTTCCGTGATAATGGTATAGCCCATTTGTTAGCTGTATCCGGTACCCATGTGGCGGTGCTGACGTTATTGCTGCATGCGTTGCTGCGTCCGGCAGGGAAAAAAGGATTGATTCTTATACAGTTGTTTTTAGTCCTGTATGCGTTGCTCTGCGGTTTGCAGCCTGCGGTGCTGCGTTCTGTGGCCATGGC
>CAJODT010000112.1 GCA_905233365.1 uncultured Succiniclasticum sp. | reverse complement strand
ACAGCGTTTGCCGCAGGTTTGACCGGCGCACCGGCGAAAGAAGAAATTAAACCGGGAAAGATTTTCTCCGGCGTGAAGAAAAAGGAAGTTATTCAGGCATTTAAGGTTAAAGAAGGCGAAGTTTTTGAGGGAGCCGAAGGCCAGCCGCAAACCGCAGACAAAGGCGGCGCCTACATTATCAAAGATTCTAAAGGTATGAGAATGATTCAAGCCGATGCCTTTGCTAAAGCATATCAAATCACCAAAATGCCGAAAACTCTCGCCCGTGAACACGTGCACGAGTAACTTTAAAAGAAAGGAGTATAACCATGAGCGAATTGGATAATGTAATGGATGGCATGCAAGCACAACTAGATGCTGAAGCTGAAGCTAAACGCAAAGCCGAAGAAAAAAAGCGTAAAGCCGAAGAAGAAAAGCGTAAAGCCGAAGAAGAAAAGCGCAAGGTTAAAGAAAGGTACCATGAATTATATCCCCAATTTATTCCTGCTGTAGAAGCGAATGACATAGAAAAAGTTAAAGAATGTATAGCTGTAGGTGTAGGTAGTAGATACGATTATTATGTATGTAGCGATCATTCTTCGTACAGAAAAATGGCGCATTGTCCTTCAACAGAGATGGCAAAAATATTGATTGAAGATAGACTTTCTGTTGCATGGGGCTTCGAAGAAAAACATGGGCTAGATTCCAATCGTAAACAATTCATATCTGATGTAATCAGCTGCGCTATTAAAGATAATCCGGATAGAGTCGAAGACTATGTGCAGATACTCAGAGATTACAAGGCTATTGACGGTTTTAAAACAAGTGATGCTGAAGTTTATCCAATCGCTGTTGCGCATGGTTGTGACAAACAGTGTTTTGATTTTGAAAGTGTGGTACAGGAATATTATAAAGCTAAAAATGGATACTATTATGACTATGGTCCTCATGGTGATTATACCGGTTTTATGCCAAGTGATTTTAAATTAGCAAAAAAACTGAAGAAAGATTTAAAATCTGTTTTAGCTAACGGATACAGGCCTGATACAAGCGATAAAAACAGTGAGACTTATCTATTCATAAACGAGTTATTAAAAGAAAGAGAAGTTGAACGTCATGGTGGCGTAATATGTTCATATGATAAGGGAGGGGAACTTCATGGTGATTATGAAGTATATGACAACGGAAATCTAATTAAAAAATGTATATACGAACATGGAAAACTCAACGGTGAATACGAAGAACGTGATGCTTCCGGTAATGTAATAAAAGCTCAATATAAAGACGATAAACTTAATGGCGTTTATAAAGAAATAAACAGTCAAGGGGAGGTTGTTGCCGAGAAATACTACGAAAACGGGGTTGATGTAACTAAAAAACGTGAAGCGTTAAAGCGGATTGCCTCAAAACGTATTGAAAAAGAAAAACAAATTGAGGATAAAACAGGAAAACACGTTATTTTACCAAAGGCAAAACCCATGGAAAAGTTGTTTGCAAAAATTGCAGTTAAAAAGAACAAGGAAATTTAGTTTTGTATTTCGCTTAAGCGCCTCCTGATGAAAATCGGGAGGTGTTTTTTGTGGTAAAATATAAAACATGAGAAATTGCGAACAAAAGTGGTTTTTTTGCTTGAATAATCAAAATTTATGATATAAATTCAAGCCGAATTTATAGGTTTGGCTGTAATTTTTTGCAGCTGCGTTTTAACTTAATTATGCTGATAGGAGCTATATTTACCATGAATAAATGGGTATATACATTTGGAAACGGCAAAGCTGAAGGTAATGCCGATATGAGAAACCTTCTTGGCGGTAAGGGTGCTAACTTGGCAGAAATGTCAAGCATCGGTTGCCCTGTTCCTCCGGGATTTACCATTGTTACAGAAGCTTGTACTTATTACTATGAGAACAACAAGTCTTATCCTGAAGAACTCAAAAAACAGGTTTTGGAAGGCTTGAAAGGCGTTGAAGCCATTATGGGCAAAAAGTTCGGCGATGCGAACAATCCGCTTTTGTTCTCTGTTCGTTCAGGTGCAAGAGTTTCAATGCCGGGTATGATGGATACGATTTTGAACCTCGGTTTGAATGATGAAACGGTTGAAGGTTTGGCTAAAGTATCTAATAATCCGAAATTTGCTTATGACAGCTATCGTCGTTTTATTCAGATGTATTCTGATACGGCTATGGGCGTTGATATTCACAAATTCGAGGCTGTTTTGGACCGCGTTCGCGAAGAAAACGGCTATAAGCACGATAATGAAATGACGGTTGATCAGCTCAAAGAAGTTATTGCCGAATATAAGAAAATCGGTGTAGCTGAGGGTAAACCGGTTCCGCAAGATGTTTATGAACAACTTTGGGGTGCAATCGGTGCTGTATTCGGTTCTTGGATGAGTGAACGCGCTATTTTCTACCGCAAGCTCAACAATATTCCGAGCAATTGGGGAACAGCCGTAAACGTTCAATGCATGGTATTCGGTAACTCCGGCGATAATTCTGCAACCGGTGTTTGCTTCAGCCGTGATGCTGCAACCGGTGAAAACTATTTCTATGGTGAATATTTGAAGAATGCACAAGGTGAAGACGTTGTGGCCGGTATCAGAACTCCGCAACAGATTTCAAAGATCGGTAATGAACGTCGTCATTTGGATTTGCCTTGCATGGAAGAAGAATTTCCGGAGGTTTATAAACAACTTTCTGATATTCGTACGAAACTTGAAAAGCACTATAAAGATATGCAGGATATGGAATTTACCGTTGAAAACGGCAAACTCTTTATGCTTCAGACCAGAAACGGTAAGAGAACCGGTTTGGCAGCACTCAAAGTTGCAGTTGATATGGTTCATGAAGGTTTGATTACCAAAGAAGAAGCTGTTATGCGTGTTGAACCGGGCCATTTGGATCAATTGTTGCACCCGATGTTTGACAGAAGCGAGAAGAGAGAAGTTATTGCCGGCGGTTTCTGCCTCTGTTGCCAGCAATGTCATTTCCGTGACGGTGGTAGCTGCTGCCAATCGTGTCTCAATGTCGCTTATTGCTGCTGCCAATGCGTCGTCGGTGCCGGCCACGTTCTCAGTGTGAGGCACTGCCGCCAGTTCCTTCTGCGGCCCCGACAATGCCGAAGGCCGATAGAAGTCCCGCTCATCAAGGCGCATCACCTGGCCCTTGGCATCGGTGGTCCAGTGGAAAAACTCGTCTCCGTGGCGCTGCAATTCAATCACGGAGCCGTCCGGCTGACGGTGTTTGAAAACGCCCCGCCAGGCCGGCACCGCATGGGCATTCACAGTAAGGAATCCAAGTGCTAATATACTGAAAATCAATTTTTTCATAAGCTTACAACTTTACTACAAAGCGGGCATCGCCGGAATTGGCCTTGACCCACATCCTGTCCCCGTTTTCATAGATAACCCTGGCATCCCATTCGCGGTGGAAGGTCAGGAGTCCGTTCCGCCGAATCTCCAAAAGGACCATGACGGCATCCCCTTTGGCCGATGGCAGGGTAAACCCGCTCAGTTGTACCATCACTCCGCTTTCCGGATTAATTAGGCGCGTGAGGAAACTGCCGTCCGGGCCATACATCCTGGAAAGCTGCGGGAAAGCGCCCTCCGAGTAGGCGTAATCTTCGCCGCCCACGCCATAGGCCCCCGGCTCCGTCACAGTGAGGATGGGGTCACGGCCCATCTGCACCACCTGCACCTTGCTGCTGATTCCACCCCCGGAGACCGTAATGGTGGCCGTACGGTCCTCGGGAGTCTCATTGGCATCGGCGTGGAAGACTTCCCGCCCCTGTTTCAAGGCTTTCGTTTCCACGTGCTGCAGCCAGTCCCTGTTCACAGAAACGGTGTAATCCACGTTGTAGGAGGTGGCAATTTCAAAAACCTCCTCGTCAAAAGTATCCAGGACCACCTGGCTGCCGGACAGCAGGATGGTATCGGTCTGCCCCTGGCGGACAGGCAGCGAGACCACCGTATTCCCCGCAAAAGTGAATTCAATCGCTCCTGTACGCTCCCCCACGTCTATGAACTCATCCTGTGCGGCTATGGTCACGCTCACCGCTCCGGTACCGGAAACCTGGGTAAGCGGCACCATCCAGTCGGCACCTTCCGCGATCCGGACCTGCCAGGAAACGGGGCTGTTGAAACTGATTACCTGTTCGATGGTGCCTTGAAGAAGGACCTCCTCCCGGCCAAAAAGGGCCGTAGTGCCCCGCTGGATAATCTCCCGGCGGATTTCCTGGCTGCCGGAGGTGAGGATGAGGGTGTTCCTGCGCTCATCGGCCCCTGTATTGAAGCCCAGGGTGAGGGTGACCGTCCCTCCCGTTTCCGTCTGTTCCACGCTCACGGTTCCCCAGGAATGGTCCGTGAGGGTGGCTTTCCAGATATAATCACAAGTCACATTGACAGACAGGGTCTGGGTAAGGGCGCTGGTGATGCCCGGCGTACTCACAAGGAACTGGGTGGGTTCCGTCTTGCCGCAGGCAACCAGCATCGGCAACAGGAGAATCCCCCATTGTATCAAACGTTTAAGCATTATTCAGTAACTTTTATTTTCAGTTGGAGGCTCTCTTTTCTTCCAGGCTTGTGGTCCAGCTGCGCCTGAAGGAGATGCTCACCTTTGGTAAGGAGCACTCGGTCTCCGTCCACCGGTTTCCCGTCAAGGAACCAGGCCACGGGCGTCTCCGGGGCAGCGCCCACAACGTTCAGCGGAAGCCAGC
>CAJODT010000111.1 GCA_905233365.1 uncultured Succiniclasticum sp. | reverse complement strand
TTATGATTCCTACCATAACCCCATGCTGATTTATGAAGTCCACCTGGGTTCCTGGAAACGGGACGCGTCGGGCAAGGTGATGACCTATCGTGACATTGCGGAGCCGCTGGCGCAGTATGTGAAAGAAATGCACTATACCCATGTGGAGCTGATGCCCCTGTGCGAGTATCCTTACGACGGATCCTGGGGTTATCAGGCTACGGGATATTTTGCAGCTACCAGCCGTTATGGTTCGCCAGAAGACTTCATGTATCTGGTGGATACACTGCACAAAAATAAAATCGGCGTGATTTTAGACTGGGTGCCGGGACATTTTTGCAAGGACGCCCATGGCCTGCGGCATTTTGACGGAGAGCCCTTATATGAATCCGGCAATCCCATGCTGGCGGAGAACAAAGACTGGGACACTATGAACTTTGATTACGGCCGTCCGGAGGTGCAGAGCTTTTTAATTTCCAGTGCCTGCTTCTGGCTGGAGCAGTTCCACCTGGACGGGTTGCGGATCGATGCGGTTGCTAATATGCTGTATCTGGATTACGGGAAAAAACAGGGAGAGTGGCAGGCAAACAAATACGGGGGCCGGGAAAACCTGGAAGCAGTAGATTTCCTGCGCAAACTCAATACAGCGGTTTTTAAGAATATTCCCCAGGCCCTGATGATTGCGGAAGAATCCACATCCTGGCCCATGGTCTCCGGACCGGCTGACAAAGGCGGGCTGGGCTTCAATTATAAATGGAACATGGGATGGATGAACGACATGCTGCGTTACATGGCGATGGACCCCCTGTTCCGGAAAGGCTCCCAGAACCTGATCACCTTTTCACTGTACTATGCCTTCGCGGAAAATTTCATCCTGCCCTTAAGCCACGACGAAGTGGTACACGGAAAACATTCCCTGCTGGATAAGATGCCGGGTGATTACTGGAAAAAGTTTGCCGGCCTGCGGGCGTTTTACGGATACTGGATGAGTCATCCGGGGAAAAAATTGTTGTTCATGGGTGGTGAGTTCGGGCAGTTTATTGAATGGAAATTTGACGACAGCCTGGACTGGCACCTGCTGGATTATCCTGCCCATCAGGAGATGCAGCGGTATGTGAAAGCGCTGAATGCATTTTATAACAAACATTCGGAATTCTGGCAGGTCGATTATAACTGGCAGGGCTTCAACTGGATCAGCTGCGACGATAATGACAACAGCGTCATCAGCTTTTACCGGAAAGGCGTGAAGCCGGAAGACCAGACCATTGTAGTTTGTAACTTTACGCCGGAAGTCCGGAGGGAGTACCGGATCGGCGTAGAAGAGCCCGGAACCTATACAGTGATTTTTAACAGTGACAGCAAGGAGTTTGGCGGTTCCGGGGAAGGCAATTCGAAACCGGTATTAAGCGACCCGGTGGTCTGTCACGGCAAAGAACAGTCGATTGCTCTGACACTGCCGCCACTGGCTGTACTATATATAAAATTTGAAAAGCCCAAAAAGAAAAAAACCAGAGGTGCAAAGCAGATTAAAGCAGTTGCCGGCGATGCATCTTTAAATAATAAAAAAGCTGTAAAAAAGAATTACAGGAAAAAGTAAAATCTAAAAAATAAAAAACGTGCTTGTTCAACATATATTGTTTGTGATAAGCAGGTAATAGAAAGGTGGAGAAAGAAATGAAAGTTTTGTTTGTAGCATCGGAGGCAGCTCCGTTCATCAAGACCGGCGGACTGGCCGATGTTATGGGAGCCCTGCCCAAAGCGCTGCAGGCTCTGGGCGTGGAAACGGCTCTGGTGATCCCCAACTATGAAGGGGTCGGCGAAGCCTATAAAAATGCAATGGAAACGGTGTATGAAGGATTTGTGGATCTGTCCTGGCGCAATCAGTATATGGGTGTAAAGAAACTGGTACAGGACGGTATCCCCGTGTATTTTATTGACAATGAATATTATTTTAAAAGAGACAGGCTATACGGCTATGATGATGACGCGGAACGCTTTGCCTATTTTTCCAAAGCGGCGTTGGCCATGCTGCACTATATTGATTTCAAACCGGACGTGATCCACACCAATGACTGGCATACCGGTCTGTTGGGCGCCTACCTGAAAGAAGATTTCATGCAGGATCCGTTCTATCAGGGGATGAAAAACATTTACACGATCCATAACCTGAAGTATCAGGGCGTATTCGGCCGGGAAATCGTGGAAGATGTGCTGGGGATGCCCCTGCGCCTGCTGTATAACGGCAATATTGAAAATGCCGGCAATGTGAATTTCATGAAGGCCGGCATGTGTTATGCTGACTTCATTACTACGGTGAGCCCTTCCTATGCGGAAGAAATTACGTATCCGTATTTCGGTGAGGGACTGGAAGATTATGTGGCACTGTGCGCCGGCAAGATCAGTGGCATTTTAAACGGTTTGGATGAAAAAGAATATGATCCGGAGACAGATACGAATATCCCCGTCTGCTTTGATGCAGCCAATGTGCTTGTGAAAAAACCTCTGGCCAAGGAAGCTTTGCAGCGGGAGCTGGGTCTGACTGTCAACCGAGAGATACCGGTACTTGCCATGATCACACGCCTGGTGGAAGCCAAAGGGCTTGATCTGGTCATGCATATTATGGATGAACTGATGGAAGAACAGGTACAGCTGATTGTAGTAGGTACCGGTGACGAAGAGTATGCAAATGGGTTGCGGGAACTGGCGTGGCGGCATCCGGGCAGTGTTTCTGTCAATATCTTATTTAATGAAGGACTGGCCCGCCGTGTATATGCCGGGGCGGATATGTTCATTATGCCTTCCCGGTATGAAGCCTGCGGCCTCAGCCAGATGATAGCCATGCGTTACGGCACCGTTCCCGTAGTGCGGGAGACCGGCGGCCTGAAAGATTCCGTAATAAATTTCGACAAATATAATGCACCCGAAGGAAACGGTTTCAGTTTTGCCAATTTCAACGCCCATGAACTGTTATTTACCATAAAACGGGGCCTGACCTGCTTTGCTGAAAAACCGTTGTGGGAAAAGATCGTATCTAATGCAATGCACAGCGACAACAGCTGGAGAAGGTCTGCGCAGGCTTATGCAGATTTATATGCAAAGATTGCAGGGGAAACGATAACGGTTGAGCCTGTTTCAGAGGAGCAAGTTGAAAAAACTACAGAAGAAATTTTACAGGCAGTGAAGGGCGAAGAGGCTGTAAAAGAACCAGACCATACTGTTGCGGCAGTGGAAGAAACGAAGGAAACGGAAGCTGCAATAACGGAAGAAAATGCAGTAGAAGAAAAAACTGTAGCGGAAGAAGCGCCTCAGACTGTAACAGAAGAAGTTGTTGCGGAAGCGGTCCAGGTAATTGAGCAAGAGCCAACAGTGGCGACAGAAGCTGATGCTAACACAGAAACTGCTGTTTCTGAACCTGAAACAGAGTCCGAAGTGGCAGCGGAACCTGTAAAGAAAAAACCTGCGGCAAAGAGAACGACAAAAAAAGCTGCAACCAAAACAACAACAACGAAAAAGGCAGAAAGCAAGAAGACCACAACCAGAAAAACAGCAACGAAAAAAAGCGCCGCAGTAACAGAAGAAGGAACAGAAACCAAAAAGACTTCCGCAAAAAAGACAACTACCAGGAAAAAAGCTGACAAAACTGCAGACGTAACAACGGAAGCGATTGAAACTGCTGCACCGAAAAAACGGGGACGGAAACCCGGCTCAAAAAATAAAACAAAAGACGCTGAATCATAATATTAGCATACCTTTACAAGCGAAAGTGATTTCTGAATTAGCGGGAGCACTTTCGCTTTTTGATAAATAGGAGATGTTTTATGCAACCTGTAATTATTCACGATTCAAGAAATACAATGTATCGTTATCCTTTTGGTGCGGTGGAAGCCGGTGCTGTAATTACCCTGCGCTGTGATGTGGAGGGGGACGGAACGGAACGGGTGAGCCTGCGGTTATGGCAGGAGGGCGGCGGGGAAACGTTGCATGTTATGCAGCCCGAAATCTGGAAACGGAAACAGGAGACAGAAGAAGAGGAAAAACTTTCTGAAAAGATAATTGCATCTGATTCAGATTCTGAAAAAACTGATGCTGCGCTGTCTAATGAAATAGATGTACCTGTGGCAGGCGTAGCAGGTATTGATGCCGTGTCAGCCAAAGACGTAACAGAAATGTCTCTGCAAGAGGAAACAAAAACGACGGCAGCTTCCGATTCTCTGACCAGTAAAGCGGTGAGGAAAAATCACCGTTACGTCTGCCAGATATCTGCTCCACAAGCCGGCTGCCTGCTCTGGTATTACTTTATTGTAAAAACAAAGGAAAAAACATATTACTATGGGAATAACAATGCACAATCAGGTGGCCGGGGGCAACAGTACGAACAGGAACCGCCCTCTTACCAGATTACGGTATATGACCGGGGCTCGGCTACACCAGACTGGATGAAACAAGCTGTTGTATATCAAATCTTCCCTGACCGGTTTAACCGGGGAGATGTACCCTTGTCCCAATTCAGCGGTAAGCCCAACGCGCTGTTGCACGGAAGCTGGAATGATTTGCCCCGTTATATCAAAGACCCGGCTGCAGGCAATATCCTTTATTTCGATTTTTTTGGCGGTACTCTGAAGAATTATTTTGCGGACATGGGCATCACCTGCCTGTACCTGAATCCTGTTTTTGAAAGCCGCAGCAATCATCACTATGATACCGGTAACTATAAAAAAATCGATTCGTTCCTGGGCACGGAAGAAGATTTTGTAAATCTATGTAAGGAAGCGAAAGAACATGGCATCCGTATCATATTGGACGGAGTGTTCAGCCACACGGGGGATGACAGCATTTATTTTAACCGGCAGGGTAATTATCCGGGAACCGGGGCGTATCAGTCGAAAGAGTCGCCGTATTATTCCTGGTATCAGTTTAAAAAGTTTCCGGAAGAATACAGTTGCTGGTGGGGCGATAAGAGCCTGCCGGAAGTGGACGAAACAGACAGCAACTATCAGGACTTCATCATACGGGACAAGGACAGTGTTCTGAAGCACTGGCTGCATGCTGGTATCAGCGGGTGGCGTCTTGACGTGGCGGATGAGCTGCCGGATGAATTCCTGACGGCCTTTTACAGCGAATTGAAAAAAAGTGACCCGGAGGCGGCCCTGGTCGGCGAG
>CAJODT010000110.1 GCA_905233365.1 uncultured Succiniclasticum sp. | reverse complement strand
CCAGACGGCGGGCATTCAATCTTTTGGCGGACGGAAAGTGGAAAAACTGCTGGATTACAACACCGGCATCGACGGACTGCCCAAGGAAAATGTGCTGAAGTTCTTACTGGAAGGTCACGGTTCCGTAGTGGTGCGTCCTTCCGGCACGGAACCTAAGCTGAAAACTTACGTTACCGTAAGCGCGCCGGATAAAGCGGCGGCAACGGAAATTGAGCAGAAGATCGTGGCGGATCTGAAGAAGAGGATTAAAGGATAAAAATATTATTATAGAAATATATACTGCTGTTCCTGTAAGATTTCTCTGCGATGAGTGGGAAGAGGAACAGCAGTATTTTTTTAGAAAAACAGAAGTTCTTTTGAGCAGATGCAGTAAATTTCACCTTATTATGATATAATATTGTCAAAGCCATTATTGACGTTAGACAATTTTATATCATTTTTATTTGGGAGGATAGCCATGGAAACTTTTCAGCAGACTACCTGTCTCCCGCTGCTGCGCAGCAGCTATAACGGACTTACCAAATCAGAACAGAAGCTGGCGGATTTTATATTGAAAAATCCGGCAGAAGTGATGCACATGACCATGAGCGAACTGGCTGATGCTACATCTAGCGCAGACGCCACAGTGTTCCGCTTTTGCCATAAGCTGGGTTTCAGCGGTTTTCAGGGCATGAAGCAGGCCCTGGCGGGGGATCTGTTTTCTCCGGCGGAATCTCTTTCCCAGGAAGTGAATGCCGACGATACGCCCCGTGATATTACCCGCAAGGTCTTTCAGGATATGATCGACGCCCTGCAGCAGACCCAGAAGATGCTGGATTACAAAGCGCTGGAACAGGCTATTGACTTTGTGTCAAAGACGAAACGGATTGATGCTTACGGGTATGGCGGCAGCGGTAACGTGGCCCAGGATATTGCTCACCGTTTTATGCGGTTCGGGCTGGACGTGCACGCCTATAGTGACCCCCATCTGCAGGTGGCCTCGGCGTCCCTGCTGAATCCGGAGGACGTGGTGATTGCCATTTCCCATACGGGGGCCAGCATTGACCTGTTGAAGGTGCTGGAGATGGCAAGATCCAGAGGAAGCAAGATCATCTTGATTACCAGCTATCTGAAATCCCCGGCTACGAAACTGGCGGATGTGGTATTGACAGGAATGGGCCGGGAGACCAGCTACCGCAGCGAGGCTATGGCATCCCGCCTGGTACACCTGGCCATTCTTGACTGTCTGTACACTGGTGTGATGCAACGGCGTATGGATGATTTTATCGATAATATGAAGCAGGTACGCAAAGCGATTGCTACGCAGAAGATGTAATAATAGAAAGTTTTTTTGCCGCTTGCAGTTGCGTTTGCAGGCGGCTTTAGTCATTAAAGATAGATATATTAACCGGAGTTTATTAAATGGCTGTTGCAAAAAATAAAAACAAACAGAATAAATTAACAGATAACTGGACGCCGCTCTTAATGCAGTGGTATGACAAAAACAAACGGGAGCTTCCCTGGCGGACGGAATCGCCACGGGATCCTTACAAAGTGTGGGTTTCGGAAATCATGCTGCAGCAGACCCGGGTGGAAGCGGTGAAAGAGTATTATACAAATTGGATAGAACGTTTTCCGGATATACCAGCGTTGGCTGCTGCAGAAGAGGAAGAGGTTGTGCGCCAGTGGCAGGGGCTGGGTTATTACAGCCGTGCGCGGAACCTCCATACGGCGGTGCGGGAGGTCATGGAGACTTTTGGAGGTCGCGTACCCGAAACAAGGGAAGAAATCAGCAAACTGAAGGGCATCGGCGACTATACTGCGGGGGCCATCCTCAGTATGGCCTACGGCAAACGGGAAACAGCAGTGGACGGCAATGTGCTGCGGGTGTTTGCACGTATATGTAAAATAGAAGAGAATATTCTTTCCGTCAAAATAAGAAAAGAAATCACAAAGCTGGTGGAAGCCCGGCAGGATGTCCAACGCCCCGGCGACTTTAACGAAGCCCTGATGGACCTTGGGGCAACAGTCTGCATTCCGGGTCAGCCCCGGTGTGAAGTGTGTCCGCTTGACCGAGTGTGTAAGGCGAAGGCGGCAGGGAAGGAAAATGTAATTCCTTTGCGTGTTACAAAAAAAGAAGTGCCGGTGGAACCGATCACGGTGTTTGTGGTCACGTTAAACCAGAAGAATGCTGCTCGTCTGGACAAAAGAGAATTAAAAATCATAAACGTAACTGCAGGTAATTTACAAAAAGCAGAAACCATTGAAGATGATTCGGGCAATGAATTTCGGTACAGTAAAGAAAATGTGTATTATCTTCTTCATCGTCGTCCGGACAAAGGTCTGTTGGCTGGTATGTGGGAGTTCTCCAGCTGTGCGGGGGAAGGCAGGCAGGGGAGAGAAGCTCTGAAAACACTGCTGGCAAAAATGGGGATTACTGTTGGAAAAGTATCCCGCACATCCCGGATAATCAGGCACGTGTTTTCCCATAAAATATGGAACATGAGTGTATATAAGGCAGAAGCTTCAGGGCTGAAAAGAGAGAAGAATGGTTCTGAAGTAAAACATACTTTGGTAAAGAATCCGGTTGCACTAATTGCATCTCTTCCTTCTGACTGGCGCTGGGTATTACTGGCTAATCTGCCGGGTTATAACCTGGCGGGACCCCATAACAGAATCTTTCATGAAGTGGTACAGAACAGATGACGATTTTTCCTGCCGGAACCATAATTGCCGCTAGTATACAATATAATAGGAAAAAATTTGTTATAATTGCATGTAAACAATGACAATTAAACAGTTTAATCGTAATTTTCTCAAGATTTTGCAAAATATGTTATAAGTGTAAAGATTACTTATTTTTAGCTTGACAGAAAACTAATCTATGGATAGAATGTAGAAAAGAAAGAAATTATTCAAAATAAAAACTAAAAAAGAAAGAAACTATTCAGTGCGTGAGCAGGGAGGGCTCTTAAATGGGAAATTTGGGTAGTTACATCTCGAACCAGATTAAGACAACCAGGAATACGTTCCGGGATCCGATTATTGCAACGGTCTCGGTGGGTATGGTCCTGGCTTTATTTATTTTTGTAGTGTGGCCGCTCCTGAATGTAGTAAAGCAGAGCTTCACGGACCTGGACGGAAACTTCAGCATCCAGGCCTACATCAACATCGTGACCATGAGCGAGACCTATCAGGCGCTGGTGAATACCCTGATGCTGGCCATCATCGTAGGGGTGCTGGCCACTTCGGTTGGTTTCCTATTTGCTTACTGCTCGTCTCACCTGGCTATTAAAGGCAAAAAGATTTTCAACCTGATGGCTCTTCTGCCCATGGTATCGCCGCCCTTCTCGGTGGCCCTGTCCATTATCATGCTGTTTGGCAGCCGGGGCCTGGTTACCTACAGTCTTTTAGGCTGGAGCAATACCAATATCTACGGGCTGAAAGGCCTGATCTTCGTACAGACGATTTCCTATTTCCCCATCGCGTTCCTGCTGCTGGCAGGCATGCTGCAGTCCATCGACCCCAGCATTGAAGACGCGGCCCGGGATTTGGGTTCCTCCAAATGGCGTACCTTCAGTTCGGTGACGATACCTCTGGTACGTCCCGGTATCGCCAACGCCTTCCTGCTGGTGTTCATCAAATCCGTTGCCGACTTCGCCAACCCCATGGCCATCGGCGGCAACTTCTCCACCCTGGCCACTCAGGTTTACCTGCAGGCCATCGGCAGCTACGACGTACAGGGCGGCGCGGCGGTAGCGGTTGTGCTGCTGGACATCGCCATCATCCTGTTTGTCCTGTCTAAGTACTGGATCGAAAAGAAGACCTACGTCACTGTAACCGGTAAGGCGTCACGGGAACGCACCATGATCGACGATCCCCAGATCTTAGGTCTGGTGGGCGGCTTCTGTTTTCTGGTAACCGCCATCGTGCTGGCCATCTACATCCTGATTCCGATTGCTTCCTTCATTAAGATGTGGGGTGTTGACTACAGCTTCACCACAGCCCATTACAAATACGCGCTGGAAGTGGGCATGGATGCCATCAAGGATACTACACTGCTGAGTATTATCGCGACGCCCATCGCTGGTATCCTGGGCATGATCATCGCTTACCTGGTAGTACGGAAGAAATTCATCGGCCGGGGCTTCATCAACTTCTCGTCTCTTCTGAGTATCGCGGTACCGGGTACTGTAATCGGTATCGGCTACATCCTGACCTTCAATGAGCCTCCCGTACAGTTGACCGGTACGGCGGCCATTCTCATCGCGGCTTTCGTGATTCGGGCCCTGCCCATCGGCATCCGGGCCGGTGAAAGCAGCCTGCAACAGATCGACCCCAGTATCGAGGAAGCGGCGGCGGATTTAGGCTCCAACGCAAGCCGGGTATTCACTACGGTGACCCTGCCCCTGATCAAGAGCGCCTTCTTCGGCGGCCTTATCTACTCTTTCATCCGCAGCATGACCAGTATCAGCGCGGTCATCTTCCTGGTGTCCGCCAACTACAGCCTGCTGACGGTTCTGATCCTGGACCAGGTGGAAGATAACCAGTTCGGTGTGGCTTCGGCCTTTTCCACCATCCTGATCCTCATCGTATATATTGCAATTGTGATCATCAAGCTGATGCTGAACCGGTTGGGCAGCAATCCGCAGAAACAACAGGCGTAAAGAATAGAAAAAATTAAAGAGTTTAGAAATTAGAGTACTATCGCGCAGAATAAATTTCACTGTACAAGGCGGAGGAGGGAAAACGTAGTGTACT
>CAJODT010000109.1:4609-9368 GCA_905233365.1 uncultured Succiniclasticum sp. | reverse complement strand
TTTAACTCTGCCGTTACAACCTCAAAGCTTACGGTATCCCCATCCAAAAAGCTGGCCATGCCATCGCTGTCGCGCAAGGCAATCAGCACTTTGCAGCGGGCCACCGCTTTTTCTTTGTCACCATTCAGAGCAGCGGCATACGCTTTGGCATCTGCTTTTTTCTGAAACACGCAATCCACCAGGGACAACGAAATATTGTAATTGCAAATAACAACATAAGCCTGCATAACAGGGACCTCCTTCTCCTACTCCTCTGTGTTTTATTGTACCACAAAATCCCCAGAGGCGCACCAGCTATTTTTGAAAATAATTACACGCCTTCTCTTATCCTTTTCTCCACGTACCCATGCACTGCTTTACGGATTTCCACAAAACGCTGCCGGGTCTGCGGGTTACGGCTGGAAAATTGCAGCACCGTTTCCAGATACCCCTGCTCCTGCATCAGCCGAACGCTTACCGGATACACCAGCCCAAAGACAAAGGAGATGTGCCCCAGCAACAAATCCGCCGGCGTTTTAATCAGATTCCGGTTCAGGTTCCGGCACTGCAAAATCGTTTCATACACCTCATCGCTGATTTCCGCTTCCAGAAAAATATCTTCCTGCACTCCATAAATCGCGCTTCTCGGCGTTTCCACATTTACACGTAAAATATCCAGCTTGTCCGCGTCGCGCAAAACCGTGGCGAAACGATACTCGCGTTCTGAAAGGTCATCCGGCAGCAGAAACACATTATGCAGCCGGATGGCTTTTTCTATCAGCAAATAGTCTTCAGAAGAAACGCAAGACAAACTGTTTTGCTCTGCGTTTCCGCGCAACTCATGATCGTCCGTCCAGCTATCTTTACAGGGCTGTTCCTTTTTCACAACCAAAAACCGTTCAATTAATCCGTCCTTAAACAGAATGTCCGCGCCGAGCTCTGCGTGGTTAATGGAAAGCCCATCACGGAGAGTGTGATATCTCCGTACCTGTTCAAAGCGCCCGACGTCGTGGAGCATGCCAAGCAGCCAGGCCAGGTCCTTATCGTTTCCGCCCATACCCAAATCATCGGCAATAAAATCACACAACGCCGCCACTCGGAAAGTGTGGTCCGCCTTTAGTTTCGCTTGGGGATCGTTCAGATCATAATTGGAAATATAATTTCGAAAACTCTTTTCAACCGCGTCCCGTTGAACATTAAACGTCATGTTTACACGTACCTCACGTTACGCCTTCGGGCCATTTCCCTTTCACTCGCAAAAAGCCCCCGGCCAGTACACAAACTTTTTGAATCAATGTTTCATTTATTATTTCTTAGTTACATTTTTCTTTGTTACTACTTTTTTCTTTACCGTGTCTTTCTTTGCGAAGCTGAACTTGCTCCAGCTTTCCTCAAACACTTTACGCACGCCGCCCGGAGCCGTCTGCGCTTTTTCCCAATTGTATGAATATATCCAGCCTATCTTCACATCGGTGGGAACGGTACCTGCCTTAAGAGTTTTAACATACTCATTATACTCCGGCTCATTCAGTTGCTTTCCGTACCGGTCTTCACCATAATCAAAAATGGCCTCCGCGGTGGGATACTCATTGAATAATCCGTAATTTCCGTGTTCTGTTGCAAGGGTCTGCACCGTCACCGTGCCGTTCTTCAGCGATATCACCTGCCGGTACAGGCAGAAACCAAGATCCCCCACACGGTTCAACGTGGCCACATTATAAAACCGGGTCTTATCGTCAGTCTTATAAAAGCCTTCCTGCGACTGATTCAGATTTGGCGGAATAATTTTGTCCGGGTAATTAAATTTCAGTTCTTCCAGCTTTTTCCCGTCCGTGCTCACTTCAAACCCGCAGACCCGCATGGTAATAGGAACGGTAGCCACAAGGGCCCTGCCCTGTTCTTCATTGGATCCTTTGTCATTCGCCCCGGGGACAGGGTTCCGTACATACCGGAGGAAGAAAAGCTCCAGCCTTCCGTTGCCGTCCAGATCGGTCACCGCACAACACCCTTTGTCCTTCTGCCAGTCACTGTAAAAAGAATCGGCGCCCCAGACTTTTGCCTGACCGGCAAGAAAAGAAACCTGGTCCTTCGCGCTGGCCGCTTCCGTAACCTCCGCCGCGCTGAACGTACATAAGACGGCGGCAGCCAGCGCCAGCGATTTTGCCTTTTTGAAATTCATTTTCAAGCCTCCCTTCAGCGAAGCTTCTGTTAATGTTTTAAAATTTAAATACTTCCGGTTTCTCCGTAAACGAATAGAACGTTGCCGTGGCATTTTTAAAGTACAGTACCTGGGTGTTGTCGTCATCCGCACTGTACATTTTTTTCAGCATGGGCAGCTTCTCCAGCATGGCAACCTTCACGTCACGGCTGTCATCATTCACAAGCTCGCCGGCAACGCGCAGCCACTTCCCTCCGTTAAATGCACAAATCTCCACTTTCGGATTGGCGGCGATCTGTTTGGAAACAGCTTTTACCTTACCGGTCTGAATGTAAAGTTTTCCACCGTAAAGCAACGAGGTGCCAAAGGGACGGCACCGGGGCTGGTCCCCTTCCACCGTTGCCAGATAATACGTATGCGCTTCATCGAGGAACTGACAAACTTTTTCAATACCTTCCATTTGAACAACCTCCTTCATCAAACCGGTCGCAGAATTGAATTCTTGTTTCTTAACATTACGGAATTGTACCCCACTTGGTAATTCATTGCACGGAGCTTCAATCCTTAAGATAATTGTAGCTTGTTTGCAGAGCAGAAGCAAGAAAAAAGTTATAAAGGTTTTTTCACTTATTCTTCATGACGAAATAACTACTATTTGTTATAATAATTCTAGCGGGATAAATCATTATGTTAATTAACAGAGCGGGAGGGGTCTCTCATGAAAAAATGTTTATGGATTCTATTTGCAACATTCATGCTGCTGACCGGAAGTTTGTACGGCGTTTGCAGCGCGGCATCTGACACGAATGCCAGGGATCAGGAGATTATCAATAAAATAGTTGACAATATGAAACTGCTCGCGCAGGTACCGAGGCCGTCCCACCACGAAAAACTGATCAGCGATTTTCTGGTTAAATGGGCGGAACAGCAGGGATTTCAGGCCCAGCAGGACAAACAGAATAATATTATGTTTAATGTGCCTGCCACCCCTGGCTGCGAAGCACTGCCCCCGGTCATACTGCAGGGCCACATGGACATGGTCTGCGTGGCAGCCGAAGGGGTTAAGTTCGATCCGTTGAAGGACCCCATCAAAGTGGTACGGGATGACAAGGCGGGAACCCTGACAGCGGACGGAACCTCCCTGGGCGCTGACGACGGCGCCGGTGTTTCCATCATCATGCTGGCAGCCAAAGGTGAAATGAAGCACGGTCCCCTGCGCGTCATCATCACTACAGATGAAGAAGACGGCATGGAAGGCGCATTTGGCCTCAGCCCTGCCTGGCTGGCAGATGTACGCTACTGCATTAATCTGGACAACGAAGAATCCAATCAGGTGCTGGTCAGCACTGCCGCCGGCGACTCCGTGAAAGCGACAGGAACCGTGACCATGCAGAAACCGGTTGGCGATACCACGGTCAAGCTGGAAATCAAAGACCTGAAGGGCGGACATTCCGGCATTGAGATCGATAAAGGAAGATGCAACGGCATCATCGCCATGGCCCGGACTCTGAAACGGATCCGCGACAAGGGACTGGAATTCGAACTGGTTTCCTTTGACGGAGGTGTGGCGTCCAATGCGATTCCTTCCAAGGTGAATGCAATTCTTGTAATCAAAGGAAAAGATAAAGCAATGCTGCAAACTATTGTAGAAGACGCCGGCAACGAGTTGCGGAAAAAATATGCAGGCATCGAAGACAATTTCCGGTTTGTGCTTACGGACGTACCGGCAGCGGAACAGGCGGTGTCAAAACAGGACCGGGACCGGGCAATTCTGTTTATGGATCAGATCGTCGATGGCGTAAATACCTGGTCGAAGGATATGAAAGGATTAGTGGAAAGCTCCTCCAACCTGGGAATTTTCAAACTGGATAAAGACGGTCTGACTGCCCGGACCTATGTACGCAGTTCGGTAGGAAAACTGGAAGAAAAAATTGTAAACTCCCAGCTGGCACTGGCAAAAAAGTGCGGCTATAAGACCGAACGCATAAAAATGGCAGACCCCTGGCCCTATAATCCCAACAGCAAACTTCTGGCTTTGACAAAAGAGGCTTATAAAAAACTCAACAGAGAAGAAATCAAAGTGGTCGCGGTTCATGCCGGACTGGAATGCGGCACCTTTGCCAAACTGAACCCAGAGCTGGATTTGATCAGCATCGGCCCGGACTTGAAAGACGTCCATTCCCCGAAGGAAACACTGTACCTGAATTCCATCCCCAAAACATGGAACCTGCTGCAGGAAATCCTTTTGCAGGTAAAATAGAATAGCAGAAAAAGGACAACCAACATGAAAATCACAACATTAATGGAGAACACGGCCAGTTCGGACTGCTTCACTGCGGAGCACGGCCTGAGCATTTACATTGAAACGAAAGACCATATCATTTTGTTTGATTCCGGTCCGTCCGGCGCCTTTGCCGACAACGCGGCAAAGCTGGGCGTGGACCTGGCAAAAGCGGAAATGGCAATTTTGTCCCACGGGCATTACGACCATGGTGGCGGCTTGCTGCGTTTTATGGAGAAAAATAAAACAGCGCCCATCTACATGAGCGCCTATGCCTTTGAACCTCATTTAAAAAACGGCGGGACAGAAGATATCGGACTGGACCCGGCGTTGCAGGGCGC
>CAJODT010000109.1:0-4584 GCA_905233365.1 uncultured Succiniclasticum sp. | reverse complement strand
GAAGGCGTAACCCTGTACAGCTGCAACGACAGGGAGCTTGTGTGCCCCATCGACACCAGCGGCATGCAGGTAAAGCGGGATGGCAAACTGTACCCGGAAGACTTCCGGCACGAGCAGTACCTGCTAATCGAAGAAGACGGGAAGCGCGTACTTTTCAGCGGCTGTTCCCACAAAGGCATCCTGAACATTGCCAACTGGTTCCACCCGGACGTGCTGATTGGCGGCTTCCATTTTATGGGCGTAGCCCTGGACGATACAGGTAAAAAACGCCTGACAGAAGCAGCAGAAAATCTCTCCTCCTACCCCACAACCTATTACACCTGCCACTGCACTGGTCTGGAACAGTACCTCTTCATGAAACAGCTCATGGGCGACAGGCTGCATTACATTGCATCGGGTGATATAGTGGAAATTTAAATAAAACCTGCTTTCATTGATGTTAGTCAATGTTGGCAGGTTCATTTTTTGCCTGTATAAAATCGCAGCCTGTTTTCATTATCAAAAACAGGCTGCGACTGTGTGCGATGGTTTTTACGAAGACAAACGTCAGACGTCAGATTCCATATTCATAAATGGTATCGCTGGGCAAATCGATTTGGTCATTCCAATAGACACAGGTTCTGCTTTCGTCAAGCTTCACTTGCTCAAATAAACCGTTCACGTCTGCCAGATCTTTATAGCTTTCAATGGTTTCGATATCTTCTTTTACATCATAAATCACGGTCTTTCCATCATCGAAAAGCACTTTTAATTTAAAATCCGTCATAGGTTCAACCATTTTGATTTTTGGAATCATTTTTCATTCCTCCAATTACAGTGGTGGCAATTTGCCAAGTTTCTGTGTATCCCACATCAGAATAAGGTTACTTTGGTTTATCGCCATCCATTCTTCCACCAGTTCCTGGGCTTTTTTGGGCAGGTCGCCCTCTGTCATTTTCAGGGTATTTAAATCAAAAATACAAGGACGATTGCCTCCGGTTCAAAGCTTTTTTCTTCCCTGTGTGCACACAACGCAGAGAAAAGCTTTGAGCTATTACATTATAACAAATTGAAATCATTTTTACTATGAAGAGTATGTGAAAAACCAGAGTTAAGGCGGTAACTTTTAACCCTTTTTCAAAAGTTCCCGCTTTAACTGGCAAACAACGTATAAAGACGATATAATAATTGTAGATTAAATCATTTCACGAAAGGGGCAACCATTATGAAAAAAGATTTAGGCATTGTGCCAGCCATTTTCCCGATGCCGGTGCTGATGATTGCAGCTTATGACGAGAACAACACGGTGAATGTGATGACCGCGGCCTGGGGGCAGGTCGGCGATTATGAAAAGATTGCGCTCTTTTTGGACGAAAACCACAAGACTGCGCAAAACATTTTGAAAACAAAAGCGTTCACCGTAGCGCTGGCGGACCAGGCCCATATGGCTGCAGCGGATTTCTTTGGCACAATTTCCGGTCACAAGATGCCAGACAAGTTTGCCCGTTCGGGTTATACAGCCATAAAGAGCAAACATGTCAACGCGCCCATCATTGAGGAGTTCCCGGTGGTGATGGAGTGTGAGCTGGCAGACGTGATAAAGAAGGGAAGCTTCTTCTGTGTTGTGGGCCAGATTGTGAATACGTCAGCGGACGAGCGGGTGCTGGATGAAGCGGGCAAGGTGGACGTAACGAAACTGAACGCGCTGATTTTTGACACGTTCCGTCACGATTATTATGTGTGTGGCGAGAAGGTTGGCCAGGCATTCAGGGAAGGCGCTGCGTTGCTGCAGGAGAAATAAAATTGGTTTGACAATGTCATATTTCCGGTTCTCATCATTTTCAGGAAAAATAAAATGCAACTTTTAAAAAAAGACAGACTGAACACACAACAAAATCCCCATGGCTGTTTTGTCGGATTGACAACACTTGATTATGTTTTTTATGTTGATTCCCAGCCTGAAAAAAATTCAAAAGTAAAAACAAATTGTTACAAAAGATTTGTAGGGGGACCGGCTGCGAATGCGGCCATTACTTATGCATTGTTGGGCGGAGATGCAACCTTAGTTACCTGCCTTGGCAACACGGTAGAATCAGATTTTATAAAAGAAACTCTGAATGGGTATGGCGTGACTGTTTTAAACTGCACAGAAGATGAAACACTGCCTAATATTGCCGCGATCGCCGTAGACCAATTTGGTAACCGAAAAATTTTCAGCGGCCAAAACCAATACGCTGCAATAAATATTCCTGTGCTTGACAAACCGGACTTCTGCCTGTTTGATCTGAACCAACAGGAATTGTCCCTTGGCATTTTGAAAAATTGTGAGTGTGAAATTGTGGTGGACGCAGGCACCTGGAAAGGAGAAACTGCTGAATTTCTAAAAAAAGCAAATGTTGTAATTGCCTCAGAAAGTTTCAGAGATCCTTCCGGTCAAGATATTTTTGCTATGAAAGAATGTAAAAACGCAAAGAAAGCGGTAACCCGAGGGGAAAAACCAATTCTTCTTACAGACGGTGAAATCCCGGTAGAATCCGTTGCATGTGTAGACAGCCTGGCTGCCGGGGATATTTTCCACGGGGCATTTTGTTTTGCCTATTATCATAAGCATTACGATTTTAAAGCAGCCCTTGCATATGCAGCAAAAATCGCGACGGAAAGTGTAAAACATTTCGGGCCGCGTGAATGGGCGAAACATGTAGAATCCTTAACATAATACTGTATAGACTGCAAAAAAACGCAGCTTGTTTAACTAATAAACAGGCTGCGTTTTTTTCAATATAAAGGCGGTGAGATTTTTTCCGGCCGTAATCCGGTGTGGGGATCCACATAATATTCCAAAGTCGTATCACGATTACCCGCACAGACCATCTTAATGATTTTATCCGCACTTTCTTTTTCTTCCACAGTCAGAACTACCGGCCTTTGTGCTCCGTAATCCAGCCGTATTTTAAAAACAGGAAGACCGATGCCGCAGCCTCCTCCCCGGATACGAATAGCGGACGGCTGGCTGCGGACACTTTTTATCTGTGAGAACGGCAGGTAGCGCCCCTCAAAGTAAACTGCTTTCTCTGAAAAGTCATACCCTTCGATCATAACGGTATTTTGACGGTCTTGCTTCACATCTTCAATTTCGCTGCCCTTAACGACACATTCCCACTCATGTCCGAAATCAATAGCACCAATGATTTTCTTTATTGTTGAATATGCACTCATACTACATCACCCTCAAAAAACCTTAACACATAAAAATAAAGAAAACACCTTACCTATTGACGGATGATTATTTCCTCTATGCCTCAAAATAATTTGGCATCTTGTTTAAAAAGCACAGCGCCTGCCAAAAACGCAAGCGCTGCAACTAATCTTTTATTCTACCCAGAATACTCTCCCGTCCTTGCGTTTCGCAGCTTCCGGCAACTCGCCCTCCACATAACCGACGGCGCAATGCCCGATGCCTTCCCACTCGCCTTCCGCGCCCAGAGACTTCAGCAGTTCCTTCCACTCCGCCATCTCAAACTCTTCTTTCGCGCGATGGATCCAGATGCTGCCCAGTCCTAAAGAATGAGCCGCCAGCAACATGTTGCCGATCACCAGGCTGCCGTCATATACATGGGTGATCCAATTTTTATCCGCCAGCACCACAAAAACGGCAGGCGCCCCATAAAACGGGTCAAACCCTTCCGGCCAGCCACCAATCTTACGGTTCACATCGGCCAGCTTATCACGGATTTCCTTATTCGTTATCGCAAGGATTATGGCAGACTGTCCGCCCTTACCGTTGGCCGCAAACAAACCGGCTTCGATGATTTGCTGCAAATCTTCTTTTTTGGGCATTTCCGCTTTGAACTTACGGCAGCTCCTTCGCTCCAACATAGCTTTGATGATTTCGTTCATGATGCACTGCTCCTTTCAAAAACCCAAATGTATAACTGAACTTCCGGCTGATACCGGACAATACTATTCTTATATTTATTATAGCAAAACATTTGTGGAAAAACCACAACAGCCTCCCGCTTTTCACCACATATTACATGCCCGTTTCCCATTTGCTCACCGCTTTGCCACTAACATGAATTTTCTCTGCCAGTTCTTCCTGGGTCAGTTTCTTGTTTTCCCGCAGCTTGTTTTTGGAAATGAAAACAGGCTGCGATTTTTTTAGAAACAGAAAAGTTGGAACATACCACTACCTGATATCAACTTTATTACTCATGTAAAAAAGGCGCCTCCGAAGAGGCGCTTAAAATTTTATGCTACTGTTTAGTCTTTTTATTTTTTAATTGCCTTGAAGGCTGCGGCCTGTTTGGTCATGCCGCGTTCGGAAGCCAGACGTTCAATGGAAGAGGCTCCGAAGAAGCCATCGATTTCCGGAACGTGTTTGATTACATAGGCAGCGTCTTCCGGATCGGCAATGGGTCCGCCGTGGCAGATGACCATGATGTCGGGGCGTACTTCGCGGCCGGCTTTGATGATTTCACGGATCTTCACGCAGCAGTCATCAAGAGTTACTGCCGTTTCAGCGCCGATAGAACCTTTGGTGGTCAGACCCATGTGGGCGACCAGGATGTCAGCGCCGGCTTCTGCCATGGCTTTTGCCTGTTCGGG
>CAJODT010000108.1 GCA_905233365.1 uncultured Succiniclasticum sp. | reverse complement strand
CAGCCGGCACTGCCTGCGTTGGTGTATTCCTGATCGGTACTGCGGTAGAAGGTTACATATTCACCTTTATGCCGGCCTGGCTCCGGGTGATTGCTGCGGTTGGCGCCCTGCTGCTGATGAAACCGGGCCTTGAGACGGATATCATCGGTATCGCTGTGCTGGCTCTGGTATTGTTCCTGCAGAAGAAGCGGCAAAAGAGCGAAGAAGCGAAGAGTGCCTGACCCTTGCGGGTAGAATTTTTATCTTTTACAACTATCCATAATATTTAATGTAAAAAACCTGCAACACTTGTTGCAGGTTTTTTGTATACAATAACTCTTTTAGCTTTTTAATTTTACTTAACTTCCAAAAACGCTTTCACCGCCGTAGTAATATCTTCTGTCCCTAAAATGGCACTGACCACAGCTGCACCGTCTGCCCCGGTCGCCAGCACCTGTCTGTAGTTTTTCGCTGTTACGCCGGCAATACCGGCGATGGGAATGTGCACTGCTTTACGAATAGCGCGTAACCCTTCCAGACCAAGGGGTACTGTATCGTGTTTTGTTTCTGTGGCGAACACAGCGCCGCAGCCTAAATAGTCCGCACCTGCCGCCTGTGCTGCCAGCGCTTCCTGAACATTATGCGCCGTGGCTCCGATAATAAAATCCGGTCCTGTTAACCTACGGGCTTCTTCAACCGGAAGATCATCCTGTCCAAGATGTACGCCGTCCGCACCGGACAGCAACGCAACATCCAGCCTGTCGTTAACAATAAGGGGAATGTGATAGCGATGGCACAGTATCCGTAACGCCACCGCTTTTTGCAGCATCTCTTTTCCCAGACCTTTTTTATCCCGGTACTGCACTAACGTCACACCAGCCTGCAATGCTTCCTCCACTGCATCCAGCAGATTTGCATATCGCAGACAGGCTTCATCGGTCACCAGGTAGAGACGCAAATTAAAAGTTTTCATTGTATCTTTATGTCTCCAAAAGTATATTGACACAAGGCAGTTTTTCGTAGCGTTATTATGACGTCGTTTTGCAATCGTTTCAATCTTTTTGTTTTATATTTTATTTGTAAAATTTTGATTTTAAATCTCATTTAATTTGCCTTTTCCGGATGCAGGTTATCCATAATCAGGTTCCATTTAGTCACCACGTGGTATATACTGTCAAGCAGTCGCACCTTGAACATACCGGGTCCGTCTTTCTTTTCCAGAAGTCCTGCCGCCAGTTCCGCCGCCTGCCCCATGATGATAAGTCCCAGCATGGCGCCGGCAAACTTATCCTCCGCTACAGCTGCACACGCCGTCACAACGGTAGTCGTCATGCAACCGCCACCGGTAATGCGTGTCATCAGCGGGTTGCCTCCGTTGATCATCAGGGCACGTTTTCCGTCGCTGATATAATCCACGACCCCTGTCATAGCAAAAATGCATTGATACCGTTGCGCTGCATCCTTTACAGTTTTCAGCGCTTCGCCCTGGTCCGGCACCTGCACCGAATCCACGCCGCGGCCATCTGTTTCCTGTTCCAGCAGCGCTTTGCATTCGCCGTAATTGCCGCGCACGATGGTAATATATCCGGCCTGTAAGAGTCTAAGCGCAAATTCCAGACGCAGGCTGCTGCTCATAACCCCTACCGGATCCAGCACCACGGGAATACCTGCTTCCTTCGCTGTCCCAGCAGCCAGCTCCATGGCTTCCATGCGCGCTTCACTAATCGTTCCCAGATTCAGCACCAGCGCGTCGCTTGCCGCGATTACTTCCGCAATTTCTTCTGCGTTATCGGCCATTATGGGAGAAGCTCCCATTGCCAGTGCGGCATCGGCACAGTCTCTGGCTGTTACATAGTTTGTTATATGATGCAGCACAGGTTTTGCGCTCTGCAGGTCTTCTATGATTTGCGCAAAACTCTCTTTCATGTTCATGGTTCAAAAATTCCCGCTTTCTTATATAAGTCAACGAAGTGATGAGTAGGACCGTGCCCTTTTCCCAGCGCGAGGCCATATTGAATGCCGGTAGTAACATACCGCTTGCCTGCCTGCACCGCTTCTTCCAGCGATAAACCCCTGGCCAGGTTGGAAGCCAGCGCGCTGGACAGCGTGCAGCCGGTTCCATGGGTATGTTCGGTAGCAATCCGTTCGCCGGCAAGCCAGATCCCTTTTACTCCGTCAAAGAGATAATCGTCTGCTCGGTTTCCTTCCAGATGCCCGCCTTTTACCAGCACTGCTTTTGCGCCCAGGCTCAGAATCATCCTGGCCGCTTTTTCCATATCCGGCTCTGTGTGAATCGTAAAACCGCAAATGGCTTCCGCTTCGGGAAGATTCGGGGTCAGCAGCGTGGCCAGCGGCAACAGTTCCCGAATCAGTGTTTCACATGCTTCCGGCTGTAACAAAGGATAACCGCTCTTGGATATCATCACCGGGTCCACAACGATGACAGGCGGCATCCATTTTTTCAGTCCTTCTGCAATAGCACAGATGCTTTCGCTGCGGGACACCATACCAATCTTTACGCCATCTACCCGGATATCGCTGAACACTGCATCCATCTGTGCAGTAATTATCTCCGGGCTTATATCCTGCACCGCGGTTACACCGCAGGTGTTTTGCGCGGTAACAGCGGTAATCACGCTCATGCCAAACACACCGTGAGCCGCAAACGTCTTCAGGTCCGCCTGGATGCCGGCGCCGCCGCTGCTGTCACTGCCGGCAATAGTTAATAGATGTTTCATAACGCTGCCTTCACCATCGCCGCCACAGCAGCACCGGTCATGCCGTAGCGTTCCATCACCACGCCGCCGGGAGCAGAAGCACCAAACTTATCAATGCCTAACACTCTGTCAGCACGTCCGGTGTATTTGGTCCAGCCCAACGTCACGCCCGCTTCCACGGCGAATGTCGGCACATACTTCGGCAATACGCTTTCCTTATAGGCAACGCTCTGCTGCTCAAACACTTCCACGGACGGCATGGACACAACCGCAATATCAATCTCCTCTTCTGCAAGCAGCTTCTGCGCTTCCAGCGCGATCTTCACTTCCGAGCCGGTAGCAATCACAACGGCTTTCGCCATATCTTTTGCCGGGCTCAGTACATAACCGCCCTTTAACACGCCTTCATGTACCGCTTCCGCGTAATCATTAAGTACCGGCAGATTCTGACGGCTCAGGCACAGGGAAACCGGCCCCGTCTTATGCTCAATGGAAAACTTCCAGGCAGCCGCCGTTTCCAGCGCGTCCGCCGGACGGAACACGGTCGAGTTGGGAATCATACGCAGGCTCATGACCTGTTCAATGGGCTGGTGCGTCGGCCCGTCTTCGCCTACTGCGATACTGTCGTGAGTAAAGACAAATATCGACTGAATCCCCATTAATGCAGCCATGCGAATCGTGGGCCGCAGGAAATCGGAAAAGACAAGGAAGGTCGCGCCAAAAGGAATCAGGCCGCCATGTGCCGCCATGCCGTTTATCACGCAGCCCATGCCATGTTCCCTGACGCCGAAATGGATATTGCGTCCGTCCCGTTCTTCTTTGCTGTAATAACTACAGGCTTTCATGACCGTTTTATTGGAAGGTCCCAGGTCGGCACTGCCGCCGGCCAGTTCCGGTACCAGTTCTGCCAGTTTCTGAAGGATATCGCCGGAAGCTGCACGGGTAGCAACAGCTTCCTTTCCTTTAAACAAAGCTTCCAGCACTGCCAGGTCAACCGTACGGTTTCCGGAAAGGGATGCTAACAGCTCCGTCACTTGTTCCGGCCAGACTTTTCCGTATTCTTTCAGCAGCTCGTTCCAATCTGCTTCCGCTTTGGCGCATGCAGGCAGCTTCCCTGCAAAATGCGTTTTCACTTCTTCCGGCATCACGAAGCTCTGTTCCGGATCCCAGCCCGCTATTTCTTTTGTCGCTTTTAACGCTTCCTCTCCCAGCGGTTCCCCATGACAGGATGCGCTGTCCTGCTTCGGGCTGCCGAAACCGATATGGGTCCGCACGATGATCAGGCTCGGGTGTTCTTTGTCAGCCTGCGCTTCTTTTACTGCAGCTTCCAATCCGTCCAGGTCTTCCGAACTTTCCACGCGAAGTATCTGCCAGCCATACGCCTTAAAGCGCGCTCCCACATCTTCCGTAAAGGTGATGCCGGTACTGCCTTCTATGGTAATTTTGTTGTCGTCATACATGTAAATCAGCTTGCCTAAGCCCAACGTGCCTGCCAGAGAAGCGGCTTCAGAGGCCACGCCTTCCATCAGGTCGCCGTCGGAGACAATGCCGTAGGTATAATGGTCGATGACCGGGAAATCCGGTTTATTATATTTGGCAGCCAGCATGGTTTCTGCCAGGGCAAAACCTACGCCCATGGCAAAGCCGTGGCCCAGAGGTCCGGTGGAGATATCCACGCCATGGGTGACGCCGTATTCCGGGTGGCCCGGGGTCCTGCTGCCCCACTGCCGGAAGTTCTTCAAATCATCCAGGGTCACTTCGTAGCCCGCCAGGTGCAGCATGGCATACAGCAGCGCCGAACCGTGGCCGGGGGACAATACAAAACGATCCCGGTTAAACCATTTTGGATTTGCCGGATTATACCGCATAAACTTATCCCAAAACGTATACATCAAAGGCGCTGTTCCCAAAGGGAAACCCGGATGCCCGGATTTCGCCTTTTCCACTTCATCCGCCGCCAAAAATCGCAATGTCTGTACACACGCTTCCTGAATCGTTCCCATGTCTGCCTCCCGGAATCTGACTAAATTTTATTATGATAGTATTATACCATCTGACTGCCAATAATTCCATAAAAATATAGCGCATTTTTACACTGCCCTCACTGTGGGTGGTGGGGCGGAAACGGGGAATATAAAAAAGCACGGCTTGTCTATATGACAAACCGTGCCTGTGTGCTTTTAACCGTAACCTTACACTACCGCCACCATGCCGGGGAATTTAGCAAGCTTACGGATATGGAATTCCAGGGGGGATTATTCTGCGTCTTTCTTACGTTCTTCAATGATCTTTTCCGCCATCTTGGCCGGTACGTCTTCGTAATGATCAAACTTCATCTCGAAGGTACCCATGCCCTGGGTGATGGCCCGCAGGTCTACGGCGTATTCCATGATTTCCGCATAGGGAACCTGGGCCTCTACCCGACTGACCCCTTCTTCCACGCTCTGCATGCCGAGGATGCGGCCGCGCTTGGAGTTCAAATCGCCGATGACGTCGCCCATCATGCTTTCCGCGCAGAGGACATACAGATTATAGTAGGGTTCCATCAGGACAGGCTTGGCTTCTTCCATCGCCTTCTTAAAAGCGATGCTGGAAGCAGTCTTAAAGGCCATTTCCGAAGAGTCAACCGGATGGTAGGAACCGTCTACCAGTGTGATGCGCACATCTACTACCGGGTAGTCGGCCAGCACGCCGTGCTGCATGCAGTCCTGCATGCCTTTTTCTACGGCCGGGATATACTGCCGGGGTACCGCGCCGCCGAAGATTTTGTCCACGAATTCAAACCCGCTTCCCGGCGGCAGGGGTTCCATGTCGATGACCACGTCGCCGTACTGACCGTGACCGCCGGACTGTTTCTTGTGCTTGCCCTGAACATGGGCTTTGCCGCGGATGGTCTCGCGATATTCCACCTGGGGCGCCCGCAGGTCGGCTTCCACGCCAAATTTCCGTTTCATACGCTCCATGATGATTTCAATGTGCTGGTCGCCCATACCGCTGAGCAGCATTTCCTTGGTGACGGGGTTGCGGCTCATGATGATGGTGGGGTCTTCGTCCATGAGACGGCTCAGGGCGTTGGAAATCTTGTCTTCCTCGCCTTTCTTCTTGGCGAAAATGGCCCGGGTGTACATGGGCAGCGGGAAGGCGATAGGCGCAAACAATACGGGATTGTTCTTGTCGCTGAGGGTATCGCCGGTAGCGGTAAACTGTAATTTAGAGGTTACACCGATATCGCCGGCGGTAATCTCTTTCATCTGGATCTGGTTCTTGCCCCGCATGGTGAATACGTTGGCAATACGTTCGTCCTTTTCACGGCTGGCATTGTACACCACGCTGTCGGCCTTGATGGAGCCGGAGAACACGCGGATGAAGCTGAGACGGCCTACGAATGGGTCAGAGGTTGTTTTAAACACCAAAGCAGCCATAGGCGCGCCTGCGTCACGGGTCACTTCTTCACCGGTAGCAACGTCTTTCACTTTGTAGTCGTTAAGGATGGCCGGGTAAGTATAATCGATGATGGCATTCATTGTGCGGCCCAGACCGATGTTCTTGGTGGCGCTACAGCAGATCATGGGAAAGATGTGGGCCTGACGGATTCCCTGAATCAGGCATTTTTTGATTTCTTCGTCGGAGATAGTCTCCCCTTCCAGATAGCGCATCATGCATTCGTCATCGGCTTCCACGGCGGCTTCCACCATTTTTTCATGCATATCTTCCGCGTAGGCTTTCAAATCGTCGGGAATCTCGATCTCGTCAGAGCCGTTGCCGTTTTTGCGGTAGGCTTTCATCTTTACGCAGTCAATGACGCCTTCGAATTTGTCTTCTTTGCCCAAGGGCAGTTCCAGAGGCAGCACTTTTTTGCCGAATTTATGGCGCAAATTTTCCAGGATGCTGTCAAAATCTGCGTTTTCACGGTCCATCTTATTTACCAGCAGAATCCGGGGCAGACCGGCTTCTTCTGCCAGCTTCCAGCACTGTTCGGTGCCTACCTGTACGCCCGCGGTAGCATTGATAACGATCAGTGCGCTGTCAACCGCACGGAACGCGCCTTTTACTTCCGCTACGAAGTCGGCGAAACCCGGGGTATCGATGAAGTTGATCTTGCTGTCGCGCCATTCAACCGGAGCCAGCGTAGCGTTTACGGATACGCCGCGTTTGATTTCTTCCGGTTCATAGTCTGTGGTGGTGGCCCCATCCTCGACCTTGCACATGCGGTCGATGGCGCCTGCGCGATAAAGCAGGGCTTCCGTTACGGATGTGGTTCCGGCCCCACCATGACCTACAATGGCCACGTTTCTGATTTTGTCGCCTGTATAAGCTTTCATGAATAAATCCCCCTTTTGAGTTAATTATGCATATAGTTATTATACTATAAAGTATTTAAAACGTAAACTACAACTTGCCTTTCATTGCCAGGATGCCTAATGCAGCCAGAGACTTTGCATCATACAGGGTCCCGTCTTCTATCATGGGCAATATCTTATCTTTGGGTATGACTTCTACAGATATAAATTCATCTTCATCCGTGTGCTGGGCGTGACGATGAAGTCCTGTAGCAGCATACAAATAAATCACTTCATTGGTAAAGCCCGGGGTGGTAGCGATGACGCCTAAATACTGCCAATCGTCTGCTTCGTAGCCGGTTTCTTCGGAGAGTTCCCGCACGGCACAGGTATCCGGGTCTTCCCCGGGGTCGATCTTCCCGGCGGGGATCTCATACATCACGGTTCTCAGGGGATACCGGAACTGTTTTACAAAGATGATGCTGCCGTCCGGCAAAATGGGTACTACTGCGATAGCCCCCTGGTGGTCTGCCATTTCCCTTGTTGTAATTTTGCCGTTAGGCAGACGCACCTT
>CAJODT010000107.1 GCA_905233365.1 uncultured Succiniclasticum sp. | reverse complement strand
TCCAGCCCCGGCACGGAAGCTATCAGCTGGTCTATCGTCAGTTCTCCGGCCTTGTACCCAACCGTGGCGGCCGCCGAATCCGCCCGTCCGGCAATGGTGCCGCCGGTTGCGATGATATGCACATTAGCTTTTTGCTTCATAGCGCTTAACCTCTTAAATAACCGATGCAACGTTTCTTTTTAATCTCATTCCTCTTTTATTATATCATAAAGCTTTCACATCAAGTAGCATTCTGTTTTCAATATTTAATAACCAACAAGCAATCAAAAAACCGGTACCAATCTGTCATGACCGATACCGGACTTTTCTTTATAATACCATTTTAAATGAAATACTCCACCGTTTTTTCTTCCGTCAGCTTTGTGCGGGTGTCATACAGCAGAACCGCCTCCCGTTCTGATTCGCTGCCCAACGCGTAAGGCTCCTGTGTATCACGGTTAAAATACGAAAAAGGAACGATACGGTTGTACGCAAAGGGATGTTCCGGCGTACTTTCAACGTTTACATCGGCAATTCCATCGGGCAGGTAGTAAGGATCGAACAGATACACGCGCCCGTCCTTTAATGCTCCCCGTCCAGATACAGCCGCACTACAGCCACGCCGTTCCGGTGCAATGCGTCCACAATGGGACTGTGGGCATCCATAGATACGTCCCTGCCGGAAAGGTAACGGCTTTCCACCGGCAGGATGCCGGTTTTGCCTGCACCTTCCAGCCAGTTGCTGAGAAACATCATGGCCATGCGGGAGGTGCCGCGTTTCCCCGGCGCGCCGCCGCTGCCGTAGCAATCCAGCGAGTAAAGCATGATGTTGCGGATCAGCTCCGGCGAGATTTCTTCCCGCTGGAACAGATAGCCCAGTGCATTCAGCAGCGAAGTGGGCCCGCAATCATATTCGGATACCTGATAACGCAATGGTATTTTCATTTTGATGTCTCTGCCGAAGCCTGCGCATCTGCCGCAGGCTTCTTTTTTCGTTCATAATAATCTTTTACTGCCGCCTGAATGGCTTCTTCCGCCAGTACGGAGCAATGCAGCTTATAGGCGGGCAGACCGTCCAACGCTTCCGTTACCGCTTTATTGGTAAGCTGCAAAATTTCGTTTAAGGGTTTGCCTTTGATCAGTTCCGTCGCCATGGAACTGGACGCGATCGCCGAGCCGCAGCCGAAAGTTTCAAATTTCACGTCCGTCACAATATCATCGTCGATCTTCAGATACATCTTCATGATATCGCCGCACTTTGCATTTCCTACTTCGCCGATGCCGTCAGCGTTTTCTATGCTTCCCACATTTCTCGGATGGCGGAAATGGTCCATTACTTTTTCACTGTATAATGCCATGAACAAAACCTCCCTGCTCTTATTCCGGCAACAGAAATTCACGTTTACCGTTTACTTTATCTTTCCATAACGGGGAAATGCTGCGCAGATACTCCACAATTCCCGGAACGGATTGCAATATATACTCCACTTCTTCTTCCGTATTGTTTTCGCACAGCGATAACCGGAGGGAACCGTGGGCTACCTCGTGAGGCCTGCCGATGGCCAGCAAAACGTGGCTCGGGTCCAGCGAGCCTGACGTACAGGCCGAACCGGAAGACGCGCAGATACCTTTATCATCCAACAGCAGCAGAAGGCTTTCGCCCTCGATGCCCTCAAAACAGAAATTAACGTTGCCCGGCAGCCGTTTTACCGGATCGCCGTTCAATACGCTGTGGGGAATTTGGGAAAGCCCCTCAATCAGCCGGTTCCGCAACTGCGTAACCTTTTCCGTGTTTTCTTTCATATGGGCGCACGCTTCTTCCAGCGCAGTGGCCATAGACATAATGGCCGGCACATTTTCCGTGCCGCCCCGTTTTCCGCGCTCCTGGGCTCCGCCTTCGATAATATTGGTCAGCAGGATCCCCTTGCGCGCATACAGTACGCCGGTTCCTTTTGGGCCGTGAAACTTATGGGCGGAAAGGGACAGCATGTCGATGTTCTGGGCAACTACATCAATGGGCAGGTGCCCGGCGGCCTGCACGGCGTCAGTATGGAATAACACCCCTTTTTCTTTGCAGATCGCTCCGATTTCCGCAATAGGCTGGATTGAGCCAATTTCGTTGTTGGCATACATAATCGTAACAAGACATGTGTCTTCACGAATGGCATCCGCAACCTGGGACGGATGTATCAGTCCGTTTTCATGCACATCCAGCAACTCAATTTCAAATCCGGCCTTTTCCAGTTTCTTCAGCGTATGGAGCACCGCATGATGTTCAAATGCAGAAGAAATGATATGCTTCTTCCCTTTACGTTCCCCGATTTTTGCCGCGGAGATAATGGCCTGGTTATCCGCCTCGCTGCCACCGGAGGTAAAATAGATTTCCCCCGCTGATGCCCCAAAGCACGCCGCAATCCGCTCCCGGGCCGACTGCAACGCTTCCGCAGCCCGCTGCCCTGCCCCGTACAGGCTGGACGGATTGCCCCATATGGTTTCCATGTACGGCAGCATTGCCTTAATGGCCGCAGGGCTCATCTTTGTCGTCGCCGCATTGTCGGCGTATACCACATGATTACGCAAGTTATCTCTTCCTTTCATTACTATACGCCCATTATCCCGCCGGTTTTTATGGTTCAGGGCGCTTTAACAGCCTTTCGTTCCTTTGCTTCTGCGTATATTTGCATATTGCACCCCGGCTTCAAATTCTTTAGTTATAGTTATAGCATCTATTTCATACTATGTCAATGGGTTTTATATGATTTTGTTTTGGCAAAAAATATATAAAAAAACTGTACCGCACCTGCCGGTTGGCCGTTAAACGGTACAGTTTATCTTTATATAATTTGGAGGCGGCGCCTGGATTTGAACACAGGGAATGATAGTCTTGCGGACTATTGCCTTAAACGCTTGGCTACGCCGCCTTAATAAAGGTACGAGCAACACACTTACGCAACGGTCTTCACATGCGCCCCCTGGCTCCGTTCCCCTTGCGAGAAATAGCCTTCGTCAGCAATACCCGCCACAAAAATCACATCCTCATCCGCCTCTTCGCCAACCAGCACGTCATATACTGTTTCGAAAATGCCGGCAGACTTTACGCCGGTCACTGTCACAGTAGCGCCGCCCCGTTTCAGCGTCGTTTTCCCAAGCGCCTCTTTCACAGTGCAGCTCTTCCCGTGCCCAAAATAAAGTGTCTGGCTTCCCGTGGCGTGCCAAACGGTTCCATCAGAGAAGGTAACCTCAAAAATTTCCTCTTCCTGTGGCGGCATGACCTCCGTCACCACGCCGACGGTTTCATTCCCCTCCGCATCCAGCGTGATCACTTTGTCGCCAACCTGTAAATCTTTTATGAGCTTAATGCCACCTGGCACAGCCACCTCAGAATTGCCCGTGAAGCAATGGATCCGGGCAGGATTGTCGGTGTTACGGACATGAGCAGCATTGGTTTCGTTCTCATCACAACTTTGGCCCCAACATACTCCCCCTGCCACTTGCTCAAGCATTTCCCCGTCCAGTTCCACGTCTTCCATTTCAGCCAGATACGCTTCGGCCCCTTCTTTGGTCAGGCTAATGCCTTCTGACGCGGCCAGTGCCATCAGCTCTTCAGCATTCTTACAATGCATGGCTTTTTCAATTAATTCTTTTTTCAATACCTGCATATTCTTCATTTGGCTTGGCCCTCCTTTTACGTTTATATATAACACGGGCGTTATTTATTTAATATGCGAGTTTAATAGAATATAATTGGTAGGAGTTATACCTTTTAACGATGCACCACAGGTTCATTTTTGAACACCCTATTCCGCTTCTTCCTCTACCGTTCTTAAATAAAATTTTACCACCACTTCATAATTTTAACAACCAAAATACCCCTGCCTACTAAAACAAAAACAGCCGTGGAAGTTCCACGACTGTTGAGTAATTTACTGTGATAAATGGGAATTACCACACTCTTTTAACTGTTACGCTGCAGGAAAAGTCCCTGTCGTGGCGGCCCCGGGTGAAGCTGGCGTCTCCGCCCACGCTCCAGCCTTTGGCTACTTCGGCCTCGCCGCCGATGGACAAAACAAAGTGAGTCTTGTCCTGCACGTTGCGCATGTCGTAGGTGTTGGCCGCATCGCCCATGTAGCTGTAACGCAGTCTCGGTTCCGCTCCCGCAAACGCATGGCGTACCCCGGCCCGGATGGCGTAATTGCCACCCTTCAGGTATCGCTTAAACTCTACGCCCGCTCCCATACCGAAGTAATCGTTGTGCTTGCCCTGCACTACCTGGTTGAACACACCGGCCCCTTCTTCGCTGTAGCCGTCCTGCCACAGACGGGAAAGCTGCGCGTTCACGTAAGGACGAACATGCCAGGGCACGTTTTTAGATGCGTGCAAATCGTATAAATACTCGCCCCCCAATTCCAAAATGCGGCTGTGGTATCTTGCGTTGGCGGTTAAGCCCATACCTGGAATGCCCCGGCGCAGTTTGTTCCGCATCACACCGTAGTCAAGAAATGCCATGGCTTCCCGTCCCGCTTTGTTATAACCTGCGTACAAGCCAAAACGGGTATCTTTTAACTCATTGTTTGCGGTGCTGTCCGAAAAACCGGTAGATCTGTAACCGGCAAAGACCCCAACCCGCCAGTTGGGCGCTACTGCTTTATCATAGCCTAACAAAGTTGTGGAGCTGTGGTAATCGGCGCCGTCCTTCAAGTCGCCCCAGTTCTTCCCGAATTTTAACCAGATATCATTCACCGCCGGTTCCAAGAGATTCAGGGAAACGTCCAGGCCGTCGGCGGCGGTGTCATTCAGGCCGGACTCCGGCAGTTTCACCTTCACCGGTTTCGGCATAAACGCTTCGTTCAGGCGCGAGGACAGAATGTGATGGGTCATCATGCTGCGCTGAGCCACCGCCATGCTCTGGGCGGAAGCGTTAGAACTGATTGCGCTTAACGCTTCCTTCGCAGCAGCAGGAGACAGGCTGAATAAGGGCTGCATCTGACTGCGACGGGGATCTTCGCTGGCTTTCAGCGAATTGTCCATCGCCACCATAGCGTCAAAGGTTTCGCTTTGGGTTGCGTCCATGGCACCCAAATTATTTTCCGCTTTGGTCACGACGGAAAGCACATTGTCTTTTATCTCGTTCTGTGCGCTCATCATACCGGACACAGCGTAACTCGTACCCACCGGTGTTCTCGTGTCGCCAGTGATGGACGCCGCTTTCACCACTTTAATGGAATCCCCGGGCAGCGCGTCGCCCCAGTTGGCGACTTTCACATCCGAACCGTTAATGTCCGCTTTGCCGCTTACGTCAATAAAACCACCCGTTCCCCCGGCATACGCCTTGAGTGTACCGTCCGAGAGCAAATCGCCGGTAATCTTCATCACTGTGTCTTTCGACGCCGCGCCGATGGTGCCGTGGTTGGTAAACAGCCCCACATTCTTCAATTCTTTCTCTATCATAAATATATTAGGGTAAGAATATTCCAATCCTATATAAGGGAAGGAATACCCCACCGCAGGCGACTCGTTGCGTACCGCCCCGTCAGGAATCAGGTTATACGAACCTCCAAACAGGCTGCCGCCTTTTTCCACCGTGGCGGACAGCACCTGCGCCGTGCCGCCGTATGCCAGGTCGCCGCTGACAAAAAGGCGCATATTCTCCACACCGGTGATATTGCCGTCGTAGGCAAGGCCCGTCCCTTCAAAGGAAAGGCGCGTGGTCAGTTCATCGTCTCCGTAATACTGACGAAACATGACCAAATCCCACATTTCCGTCCCGTCGACGAACTTTGTGATCTTCTCGTCGTCGTAGACCCATCGGGAAACGATATCACCGGAGAGCTTCGCCCCCATGCCGATATGGATATTCTTCACATAGGCGTTATCGCTGATGGCAATAGCCGCCTTTTGGCCGGCCAGTTCGCCCTGTACCGTAAAATCCGTCACCAGAGGGCCGTCTACATCCAACAGATTCGCATCCCGCCCATCATCCAAATAACTCGCTGCGTAGGACGCCCGTGCGCTGATCTCATTTCCCAGCGAATTCTGGCCAAAGTCAAAGGCTGCGCCGATACCGCCTTCCCCGGCAGCTGTCACCCGGCTGCCTTGTGCCAGCGTTATGTTGTGATCCTTGCCATAGGCTACCAGGATCCCGTTCCCGTTCACACCGTCCGCTTGCACGTTCACGCCGCTATTGACCGTTACGTTATTTCCGTAGCCGTCCACCCGGATGCCCACGGCCCCCATCCCCTTCGTCATGAGGGGAGCACTCTGGAGCACGGTGTTTTCGCTGCCGTAAATGTGCAGCCCCATGCCATAGGGATTTTCATTGTAAGAACCGGTCACGTAGGCCGTACCGTCGGCATTGCGGGCATAGTACGGCGCATCGTTCACGATGGTCAGCCCGTCCCCGTATACAGAACGGCCGAAGTAATCCCGACGGTCGATAGTATACACCAGGTCCTGGAACAGGGCCAGTTCCGCTTCCATCGGCGAAACATAGTTCCGCCATAACTGGTGGCTCAGCTGGGAATTCCGCAGTTCAATGTGGCTCAGGTCTATAGCGTCACCAACGCCAGGAAATGTTTCATTACCCTGGATGGGAAGACCCGGTACAGACTGGTTCCGTTGATATCCAAACTCATCATAATTGCAAAGTTGCGCTCCCTGCAGCACCTCCTGCACATGTTCCCCTGAAAAAAACGGAAGCCTGGTTGTATCATCTGTTACTATGTAACCCGGCAGGTCAAAATACTCCGCTGACTCCGCCCGGTGATTCACCGTCTGTATCTCCATGCCCGGTTGGGCCTGCACGCCCCGCCAGTCAAACAAGTGGGAGTCATAAAGGTACGCGTTTTCGGAAAAATGTGTCTGGCTCACGGCAGAAGAAGAAAGCCCCATGGCGTGACCGATTTCGTGGATTATGGTCGGCGTCAGGGAGTATGCGTTGTTTTGCGGCAGGGGGGGGTCGTAAGGGTCCCGGGATCCATTGATTGGGAACGCGACAGTACCGATTTTGAGTACAGATGCTGGTTCCCCTTCCGCTGTTAATGTCATTCCATGGTTCAGCACTGCGTTTGGACACGTGACGAACACCGGTTTTCCATCTTCCATCATTCCATAGCTGTAACTGGTTGCAGAGGCATTATTAAAAGTATCATCCGACGTCACGGCTAAAACCGCAGGCTGTCTGGCGGTCGTCGTATGTTTTAGCAGCCCGTCCCAATAATCTGCTACGAAGTTGATCCGTTCCTTCTGCCAGTCAGGCAGCGTGCTCTGGGATGTTATGATATCATTATTCACCGTGAAGCTTTCGCCCGTACCGTAATAATCCAGCCGTATCAACCCATTGGGCGTCGTATAAGAACTTACGGCTTCCGCCCGGTTCCAGGGCGTCACTAAGCAGAGCCCCAGCACGATGGTTCTTGCAAGTATCGCTTTTTTCTTTTGTGAAAAGAATGCTTTCATGAGGTTCACCTATAACAAAAACACACAGAAGCATGATTGATCCGTGCAACTTTAGCTAATATTATTATAGCAAGACAGCCGTAGAAAATCCACGACTGTTATATTGCACCGCAATGCGGGCATGTGATTGATATCAATTTCATCGGCGAACCTCTTATCTCTTACTCGACTTCGTTATTCTTAATTTTTACATTAACAATGCGTATTATTTTCCGTACAGTGTTTCATTCATTTTTTTGTCTCTTTTATAATCCCGATATTGTTTGCGGGCGAAATCTATTACAAAAACGATTCCGATTATTGGAACCAGTGCGATAGCCAGTAACTCAACAAACATTTCGCTTACCCCCAATATTTCGTGACTATCTCTATTTTACCACATTAGCGGGAAACAGCGGCTTGTAGTGCTCGCTTTCCTCAGCGGTTCACCTTTTCCGTGTACGTATAATATCTGCATTCGTCTAATCTCCTCCTACCCGGCTCAAATTCGCTATTTTTTATCGCAGCTTGTAATTTCCGCCTGCAACTGTTCCAAGAATCTCGCCGCATGGCCGCCATCCATTTGCACGTGGTGGAACTGGAAAGATACAGGCATGACCGTTTTGAAAAGCCCTTTGCGGTATTTGCCCCACATCACCAGCGGGTTGGAGTATTTTTCCGTATACTGATTCACAATGCAATCCAGTTCTGTCTGTATTATGGCCGATGTGCCGATAATCATGCAGTCTTCGATAAAACTGCTTTTACATTCAGTCGCCGCCCTTTGGGTAAACTCCAGATAATCCCTATTGAATTGCTCCAAATCATCCGAAAAAGGAATATCACAAAAGTTAATCCCGCCCTGCCTGTTTGCAACAATGACATTAATGACAAGCTTGTCAAAGCGAAAGAGCTTTCCATTTTCCGGCAACAGGTAAAACTCTTCTATATTGCTGGCAGCCCTGCCAATGCACCAGCACATCAGTGATGTGAATTTTATGCCACTCTTTTTCCTCATTTTCAGCAAGTGGCTGACATTCAGTGTCTTTACCAAGGTCACCATCGGCATAGGTGATGACATCCATAGGGAAAAAGCCTCGGCACGACTGCTTTCCTGGGGTAAAATCTCGGTTTTCATGGTTCCCCTGCCTTTCATTTACCAGTACCAGACCGTTTGCCTATTTGCCTATTGTTTGCCTATTTCTTAACTATTGTTTCTTAACTATTTCTTAACTATATTATATCATG
>CAJODT010000106.1 GCA_905233365.1 uncultured Succiniclasticum sp. | reverse complement strand
CAATGCCGGCAGAAATATCTGCCAGGGGGGCGCCTTCTTTTTGCGCCTGCTTCACCCGGGAATTCATGAACACGGTGCAGCGGGTGCCCAAGTCCACAGGTGTTTTGCTGTCCATGGCCTTGTCCGCGAACTCCGCGGCGCTCATGCCCAGACCCTGGGCAAAATTTTCAATAAAAGAGCCGCAGCCCGCCGAGCAGGCTTCGTTCAGGGTGATTTTGCCGATGTTGCCGTTGTTGATCTGGAAGCACTTCATGTCCTGCCCGCCGATGTCCAGTACGCAGGTGACTTCGGGGCAGAACTCGTAGGCGGCGCGGTAGTGGGCAAAGGTCTCCACTTCCCCTTCGTCCGCGTGCAGCGCTGCCTTCACGATGTTTTCGCCGTAGCCCGTGGTGAGGCAGCCCGCGATCCAGGCGGTTTCGGGCATGGTTTCATAGAGCCCCGCGAGCTCTTTGATGACGATCTTCAGAGGCGAGCCCTGGTTGCTGCCGTAATCGGTGTATAAAATTTGTTTGTCGCTGCCGATGGCCACGATCTTGGTGGTGGTGGAACCTGCGTCGATGCCCAGGTAAATAGGGCCTGCGTAGGTGGCCAGGTCACCGCGCTTCACTTTGTCTTTGTTGTGACGTGCAAGGAAGGTTTCAAATTCCGACGCGCTGCGGAACAGGGCCAGCCGCTCGTCACGGGTGATGCCGTGACCGGCTTCCGCTTTATCCAGGTTGGCGGTGAGGTCTGCAAATTCCAGCTCTTTGGTCTCTTCGGAGAGGGCCGCGCCGATGGCCACGAAGTAAGCCCCCTCTTCCACGTTCACCACGTGTTCGGGATCCATCTTCAGGGTTTCGATGAAACGTTTCTTCAGCTCCGGCAGGAAGTAGAGAGGCCCGCCCAAAAATGCCACGTTGCCTGTGATCTCCCGTCCCTGGGCCAGGTTGCCGATGGTCTGGTTCACCACCGCCTGGAAAATGGATTTGGCGATGTCTTCTTTGGAGGCCCCGTCGTTCATGAGGGCCTGGATGTCCGTTTTGGCGAACACGCCGCAGCGGGAGGCAATGGTGTAGATGCGTCTGGCGTTGGCCGCCAGGTCGTTGAGGCCTTTGGCGTCCGTGTTCAGGAGGGCCGCCATGTGGTCGATGAAGGCGCCGGTGCCGCCTGCGCAGACGCCGTTCATGCGTTCTTCCGGCGCGCTGCCGAAGTACATGATCTTGGCGTCTTCGCCCCCCAGCTCCACCATGGTGTCAGTCTGGGGGATCAGTTTTTTCACCGCCGTGGCCGCCGCGATGACCTCCTGCACGAAGAGCAGCTGTAGCCGCTGGGCGATGCCCATGCCCGCCGAGCCCGTGAGGGCGAAGCGGAAACGGGAGGGTCCCACTACTTCTTTTAAGGCAGTGAGATTTTCTACTAAGGCTGTGGGTATATCGGAGTAATGACGTGCATAGTGCTTGTAGGCAATATGCTCTTCGGCATCTAGAACTACGACTTTAATCGTAGTCGAGCCGATGTCGATACCCACTTTGTAGGGTACAGAAGCAGTACCGGTCTGTACGCTATCTTTCGCGCCGCCGGCGTAGCCCTGCGATTTGAAATTGTTAGTCATTGGAGCACCTCATATAATATATAAAAGGAAAGGCTGCTGCATTTTCGTGTGCACCAATATTTGTAACTGATCAGAGACGTTGCAGCGGGCGCAGCACCAACAGTAATGCATCAGAGTTTCCGTAGGCGGACAACTCACGGACTCATGATTTCCGTGTTGTCCAATTCCGAAACCCCCGTGGAAGTCACCTGATGAAAGCTTCTTCCCTGCGTTTCAGAATGCAGGTTAAAGAGTTCAGCCTAATGAGAGCTTTCCTCTTATGACGATGAACAGGCCGGCGAATGGAACCAACACTATTCAACATTATATTATATACCAAAATAAAATAAAATCCATACCTATTTTATATTAATTTGCAATTTTGCGCGTTTATAAAGCAAATGAAGTAGTACGTACTGAAAACAGCACTTGACAATATAGGATAAATCCTATATTATTATGTATGAGGTGAGGCAATGCCAAAGTTTAACGTAGAGTTTTATCAAACGGTCACCGGCAAAGAGCCTGCAAAAGAGTTCCTTCTTTCTCTCGATACAAAAATGCGCGCAAAGATGTCTATGACAATCAGTCTTTTGCAAGACAATGGTTACGAGTTAAGAGAACCTTACTCCAAACATCTGTCAGAAGGTATTTTTGAGTTACGTGCAAAAGTAAGCTCCAATATTTCCAGAGTTCTTTATTTTTTCTATTTTGGAAATACAATTATTCTTACAAACGGTTTTATTAAGAAAACAATAAAAACACCACCAAAAGAAATAGAAAAAGCTAAAAAATACCGTAATGACTACATCCGCAGAAAGGAGAGCAAGCAATGAGCACTAAATTTGACGAGTTTCTTCACGAGCAACTGTTAGATCCTGAATTTAAAAAGGAGTATGAAGCTCTCCAACCTGAACGGGCGATCATTCAGGCTATCATTGATGCCCGGCAGCGCTCCGGTCTTACGCAAAAAGAGCTGGCAGAGCGCACGGGTATTGCGCAGGGCGATATCAGCAAGCTGGAACGGGGAAACGCAAATCCTTCTCTTCGCACGTTGCAACGATTGGCCGCTGGCATGGGTATGGCACTTCACGTGGAGTTCCTTCCTATTACTGAAGCTGCCCTCAGGGTTGCAGAAAAACCGTAAGAATTAATGTTTATGTTCTATACGTGAAATGAGGTGGTTAGAATGGAGATAGCAAAAATTGTTATAAATGGCGGAAGTCAGGTAGTACTACTGCCAAAGAATTATAAATTTGACACAGATGAAGTTGTAGTAAACCGGGTAGGAAATGTCGTTATGCTGATTCCAAAGGATGACCGTTGGCAAAGCACACTAGGGAGCCTTGATATGTTCACGGAAGACTTCCTGAAAGAAGAATTTGAATCACTGCCTCTTGAAGAAAGAAAAGTACATGAATAAAATTTTTTATAAAAATTAGCACTCAACTCTTGACAGTGCTAACAAAGTGTGGTATAGTATGTTTAGAAAGAAGGAAGAGACTATTGAGGACGAGGCCGCGAGGCCTTTTAATTAAGAGGCGAAGGTCAAAAAGTCAAGTCCGATTGTGTTTCTTCCAAACCTTATCAAAAATTTAAATTTTATAGCGGATCCGATACAAAAACGTTTCCGCAACAAGGAGGAATGAGTTATGATGTTACCGAGCATTTTCAGAGAGAATTTATTTGATGACTGGATGAATGACAGTGGCCTGATGAACCCCGATTTCTTTGGCAAGGGCCATTCCCCGCTGTATGGCAAGCATGCGTCCAACATTATGAAGACGGATATCCGGGAGAACAAGGACAGCTATGATGTGATCGTGGACCTGCCGGGCTTCAAAAAGGATGGCATCCAGGTGCAGCTGGAGGATGGGTACATGACCATCACCGCTGCCAAGTCCCTGGACAAGGATGAGAAGGACGAGGCTGGCAGGTACATTCGCCAGGAGCGTTACAGCGGCACCTGCTCCCGCAGCTTCTATGTGGGGCCGGCTATTACGGTGGAGGATATCAAGGCCAAGTTTGAGGACGGTACGCTGCGGCTGAACATCCCCAAGAAGGATCCGAAGGCTGTGGAGGGCAAGAAGTACATCGCGATTGAGGGATAAGAGTAAAAAGCAACCGCTCACCTTTCGGGGTGGGCGGTTACTTTTTTTGTGACTTTATAACTTCTAACAATAGTGTTATAATGATTGCTATAATCATCAACACAATACAGAGGTTTTTATGTCAGAACGCAACATCGTCGTTGACCGCCTGCGTGCGCTGGCCATGCTGGGAGTGCTCGGCATCCACATCGGGCCCTTTGTGTTTGCCTCCTCGACGCCGCGCTTGGACCTGTTTCTGTTATTCCAGGTCTTCAGCCGCTTTGCAGTCCCCAGCTTCTTCTTTATTTCGGGCTTCGGGCTGTTCTGTAATGACGCGCTGCACAGGCCCTTTCATTATTTTAATTTCATAAAAAAACATTTAATTACGGTGGGTCTTCCTTATTTCGTCTGGTCCTTATTCTACATAGCCATGTGGCAGTGGGAAGACATGTACCGCCCCGACCGGAGCTTTTTCCATTTCCGTGCTCATCGTGAAGTTTTTGCTGGGCGAAGGCTGCTATCACATTTATTTTATGGTGATCTTGCTGTATTTTTACTTTTCCATGCCGTTTTGGCGCTGGCTGGTACGCTGGGTGAGTGAAAAATCTGCAACAGGCATTACGGCTTCACTTGCTGTGCTTGCTGCTATGCAGGTTTTGCTGTATCAATGGAGCGCCGCTTATTGGAATTATCCACCCTGGACTCAGGGCCATGCCATGATCATCCGTCTTTTAAACGAACGCATGAACTATCTTCCCCTGTTTTATGGTTTTGTTTTCGTGCTGGGCGGCGTCTGCGCGATCCATGAAAAAAAGATTCGCGGTTGGCTGCAATGTCATTTCACTTCCAGTTTGGGTGTTTTTCTTCTCTCCTGCGCACTGCTGGTTTGGAAATTCAAACAATATGTGCTTGCAGGTATTCCGTTGGAAGATATCCCTTCCAAATACATGACCCAACTCACCCCGGAAGGTTTGGTTTACACCGTGTGCTGGCTGCTGTTCTTCAGCGCGGCGTTGGAGAAGTTAGAGGATAGTGTTGATGAAAAAAAATCAGAGAGTAGACGCTCGTTTTTGGACGTGCTCTCCGAATACTCTATGATCATCTATTTAATTCATCCCCTGTTCCTGTACTATTGGCTGCAGTGGTTCGAGCTGCTTGGCTTTTCCATTGCGCAGGTACCGGTGGTGGCGTTTTACATTTTAGTGTTGATTACGTCTCTGGCAGCCGGAATTATCATTCATAAACTGGCTAAAAAGTGCAGGCCTTTAGGTTTAGCACTGCTTGGTAGACAACCAAAATAATTTTTTATAAAACACTTGCATTTTATTTCGAACAAGCGTACAATACATATTAGGGTGTCACCATAAACGGTGGACGGTTGGCCTTCTACGGAGGGTCTGAACCCTCCGATTACATAGAAACCCGAAAGGGAATGTCTGTGGAAAGGAGGGCTTAACTTTGAGTAACTATGAAACTTTAAGCATTGTACTGATGATTCTTGCAATCGTCGTAACTTTGCTGATAGCGTTAATAGAAAACAAGAAGTAACCGCCCCCAGGCAAAGGTAGCGGTTACTTCTCTGAAGTAAATGCTTAACTTGGGCCAACCGTTCATCGGTGGCACCTCTTCTATTTGTATTTTAACATCAGTAAAAAAAGTTGTCAATACAAAACCCCGCTCCTTCCGGAACGGGGCTTCGCTTTTCTTACGCTTCTTTCGCTTCCAGGGGCTCCACGCTGATAATGCGCTCAGTACGTCCATGACGACCGAAACGAACAACGCCGTCAATCTTGGCATAGATGGTGTAATCACGACCGATGCCAACATTTTTGCCCGTATGGAACCGGGTACCGCGCTGGCGCACGATGATGCTGCCTGCGGTCACAACCTTGCCGTCGTGTGCTTTGGTGCCCAGGCGCTGGGCGTTGGAGTCACGACCGTTGTGGGAAGAACCGGTACCTTTTTTATGTGCATGTAACTGCAAAATAAGTTTAAACATTCATTTCACCTCCATGTTCGCGGATTCGAACATCTTGCGGACACTGCTCAGCCAGCTGATACAGTACGGTTTCCATACTGCCCAGCAGGGTCTGGCTTTTTATGTCTGGCGTACGTTGCAACGTTACCTGCAACACGCCTTTTTCCCTATCCACCTGATAGTCCACGGGATATTTCAGTTGCTGTTCCAAACCTACAAGAGCCATCTGCGTCGCCGCGGAGACCCAGGCGCAGATTACGCTTTCTCCGGCCGGGGCGTCACCCGCGTGGCCCTGGGACCGGAAACCTGTGATATCTCCTTTATGGTTCCTGTATAAATCAATGGTAATCATCTTAGTTGCGTGGGAAGATTCCCTGCCGGTTACGCCTTAATACCGCTGATCTTTACAGCAGTGTACGGCTGACGATGACCAGCGCGTTTGCGATAGTTGACTTTGGCTCTGTACTTGAAGACCAGAATCTTTTCGCCTTTGCCCTGCTCTTCAACGGTAGCGGTAACCTTTGCGCCGTCGATGAACGGTTTGCCTACAGTTACTTCGCCATCGTTTACGATAGCCAGCACTTCATCAAATACGACTTCAGCACCTTTTTCCGCGTCCAGCTTTTCTACGTTCAGAACGTCGCCTTCTGCTACCTTGTACTGTTTGCCGCCGGTTTTGATAATTGCGTACATGCATTGCACCTCCCTTATCGTATACTCGCCAATTACGGTACGTCACGTGTGCGACGGTTTACGGAACCTTCTTGTGCGGTTGGGGACGGACGGAATCGTCCATACTGCGTAATAATACCACAAAGCTGCGGGGATGTCAACAACTTAATGCTTTCAGCCGGCAAATTAAATATTATAGAAATTTCCCTGAACCTTTGCTATAATGGTACGTAAGAAAACTTTCCGGAGGCTCTCATGAAAAATATAGAACCAAAGATCAAAAAGCTGACAACAGATATATTGAAGGACTACGGTCAGGGCCGCACCATCGACAAGATGAATGCCTTCACCAGCCCGGACATGGACATCGTGGTAGATATTCTGGACAAGCTGCAGAAAATTTTGTTCCCCGGGTACTACCGCAACAAAAATTATCATTTTTACACGGCGGAGAACAACCTGCAGACCCTCATCGAGGATGTGCTCTTCAACCTGACCAAGCAGATTTCCATGTACCTGCGTTACCTGCCGGAATTCAGCGGCGCCGATTACCATACCAGTATGGACAGAGCCCAGGAGATTGCTTTGGAGTTTCTCTCCCGCATCCCGAAGATTCGCGATTTGGTGGAGACGACCGTGCAGGCAGAGTTCGACGGAGATCCGGCAGCCACAAATAAAGATGAGATCATCTTCTGCTACCCGGGCATGTACGCCATCATGGTGTTCCGGCTGGCGCACGAGTTTTATGATTTGGGCGTGCCCATGCTGCCCCGCATCATGTCAGAATATGCACACAGCAAGACCGGCATCGATATCCACCCCGGCGCAACGATTGGCCGTTACTTCTTCATTGACCACGGCACCGGCATCGTGGTGGGCGAGACCACCATCATCGGCGACAACGTGAAAATCTACCAAGGTGTTACGATTGGCGCGCTGTCGACCCGGGGCGGGCAGAACCTGCGCAGCAAAAAGCGTCATCCTACGATTGAGGACAACGTGACCATTTACTCCGGCGCTTCCATTTTGGGTGGCGAGACCGTCATCGGGCACGACTCTGTCATCGGCGGTAACACCTTCATCACCATGTCTGTGCCCCCCGGGTCCAACGTGAGCATCAAGAGCCAGGAGCTGCACATCAGCAGCAAGGGCAAAGCGGACTCTGCAGCAAAGGATCTGGACCAGAGCGCAACTTGGTTTTATACAATTTAGTTAAATGCCTATTGCTTTTTATTTCGAACAGGTGTACAATATCTAACAGGACGTCATCATAAACGGTGGACGGTTGGCCTTCTACGGAGGGTCTGAACCCTCCGATTACATAGAAACCCGCAAGGGAATGTCTGTGGAAAGGAGGGCTTAACTTTGAGTAACTATGAAACTTTAAGCATTGTACTGATGGTTCTTGCAATCGTTGTAACATTGCTGATAGCGTTAATAGAAAACAAAAAGTAGCCGCCCTGGCCAAAGGATACGGCTACCTTTGAGTAGTTAAACCGGGCCAACCGTTCATCGGTGACGCCCTCTTTGTTTTTATTTTATCATTGGGAAAAAACTCTGTCAACGACAAAATAATTTATCATTTATGGCGGAGAGGGTGGGATTCGAACCCACGGAGGCTTGCACCTCGCTGGTTTTCAAGACCAGAGCCTTAAACCACTCGACCACCTCTCCGTAGTGTACAGAAGAAATTATATTAAATATTCTTGTTTCTGTCAACCGCCGGACCGGTAACGCCTTCATGCGCTCCGCTAACGCTTCGGGCGTGTCCCGCGTCGCGTAGCTAAGTATAAAGTATTGTTGCCCAGATTGTTTGACCTTCCTTAATGAACAGTTCCTCGCGCCCTGCGGGTGTACGCTACGCTTATTCAGTCGTCCCCGGTCCGGCGTATAAGCTTAATCACAAACGTTCATCTACTTCCTTAAGTACATCTTCCTGCAGTGCTTTTCCTTCGGAGAGGTGGCGCTCCAGCATCTCTTCTGCTTCTGCACGCACAGTCGCATCCTTCACGCCCCCCAAGTTGATGTGCACATTATACGCTGCCACCTGCTGGCAGGCCCGGGCCAGCAACGCCGAGGCCGAGCCGTCCGTCACCATCATCTGGTTGCCTTCCGTTACGGTGACGTAGGCCAGCTTCATGATCCGTACGCAGGCGCCCGTAACTTTTAAAGAAGCCGTCACTGCCGTCTTGCTGGCTTCTTCAATCGCCTTTGCCCGTTGTGCAGCTTCTTCTTCCGTATCTTTTGGCAGCTTGTAAGCCTGCAGCACCAAGGAATACATGTCCGCGTCCTCCTGGGCCATGACCAGCATTTCTTCCTGCAGCACTTTGGTAGCAGCGATAATTCGCTGCATCTTTGCTTCCACGGCAACATATTTTTTCTTGCCCGCCGTCATGTGGGCCGACATGCCTGCCAGGGCCGCAGCCATAGCTCCGCAGATAGCCGCCGCGCTGCCTCCCCCGGGCATGGGTTTGGTAGAGTTGAGGTCCGCAATAAAAGATTCTATTGACTGTTTCGCAAATATGGTATCCATTTCAGCTTCTCCCTTTTTCAAGCCCAAACGTTTTGCAGTTGTGCCTGCAAAACTTTTTTATTGATACGCAGGCTTCTGCCCGGCCATTACTTTTTTCCCTTAACAGTTATAATTTCTTTACTTGAATTACTCCTGTTCCAGAAAACGTCTCACCTGCACCACCGCGGCGTACCCGTCCAGGGGCTCCGGCGGCGTCTGCAGCCCCAGGGGGATCAGCATCCTCCACCCTTTTGGGGGATACAGCTGCCAGTACAGTGCTTTGGCTTCTTCTGTGGAATACTTTTCATCTACTACATACAGTGGAAATCCCGGCAGCGCTTTTTCCAGCCACTGTTTATGTTCTTCGCTGCTGGTTCCGTTGCCCAGGACCACCGCCGGCAGCTTTTTTCGCAGGCCCCAGGTGTTGCTTACCTGCAGCTGTTCGTACAGGAACTTCAAAAGGGCATCGGAAAAATTACGGGTACGCATCACCTGCACCGCAAGGATGCGTCCCGTTTCTTCTACCAACGCCACGCCGGTCTTGTCCCGGCCGGGGTCGACGCCCAGATAATATTGCAGATTCGTATTAGAAATTCCTGCCATAGAGATATCTCATTCTTTCACTGGCAATTTACATTTTGCGTCGGGAACTTTGCTATAAGACAACTGTGTTTGCAGGCAGCCGTTATTCTTCTTTCCCGGTAACTTTTTCCAGTTTCAGTTTCAACTCAACGGGCCCTGCGGTGGTGATGTTGCCGTCCGCATAGGCCTTGATGCGTATTTTGCCGCCCATGCGCTGCATTTTGGTCACCGTGTCCACCATGGTGACTGCGTTCATGTTGCCTACCTTGCCTGTCATGGGATCCGGCATGACGCCTGCTTTTACAGAATGTTCATTCACTTCCTGCAAGAACTGCAGGAAGGCCTGATCGGCGCTCACGCGTTTGTCATTTATATTGATATCTTTCTGATGGATCTTTGTCCCGTCTCTGAAAATCAGTTTATTGGGAATCACTTCCAGACCGCAGAGGACAGGCTGCCCCACCACCGTATTGGCCAGGGAGCGAACCCTTATTAGCACGTTGTTGCCTTTGGCTTTCCCTAACAGGTTCAGCAGACGGTCAAATTCATCCCGCTGGGTCCAGACGATTTCTGCCTTAGAAGAAGGATCCAGGCCGATCCGGTTCATGGCCGCCGTGTTGGCGCCTTCCATGAGCCAGCTCATCTGGTTACGGTTTTCTTCTTCTGTACCGGTATGGATGACGCCTGCAAAGACCACTTCGCCACCGCGGTACAGCATCTGCCCGCCCCGCATGAAAGCAAGGCCCTGCTGCAACGCGTCCGTTTCCTGCTGCAAGTCTTTTATTTCTTCATTCAGCTTGTCCCGGGCTTCCGTCAGAGACTGCACTTCATTTTTGGCGTTGACCAGAGCGCCCTGAGTAGCCTGATACTGCCCGCGAACTTCATTCAGGCTGCTGTTGGCGTTACGCAGGTTTTCTTCCGCCGCGGCTTTGTCCGCGTTGACCTTTTGCATCTTTTCATCCAGCGCGGTGATGGCATCATTTTTTTCTTTCAGGGACGCCATGGCCTTGTTATATTCTTCCTCTGCCCTACTTTTTTCCGTGTTCAGGCGGAGCAGCTCTTTTTGCAGTTTTTCCATACCAAACAGTGCGGTGCGGGCGCTTTCGGAGGAGATGGCCAGGATCCCCACGGATAGCAGGGAGATGGCAACGCCGGAAAGCACGGTCAGCAGCACAGAGGTGTCGTGAGGCCGCAGACCGAACACTGTTAATTTCTTTTTCCCTATTTTGCTGCCCAGCTTGTCGGCGATAAAGGCAATAATGCCTCCCATGACCGCAAGCAGGAACATCAACCGAATGCCAAACATAAGATT
>CAJODT010000105.1 GCA_905233365.1 uncultured Succiniclasticum sp. | reverse complement strand
TTTCAGCAGAAACACCTTTTCCGGCGCCCGGTACTCCACATACATGGCGTTCCGGTCCGTCCGCCAGGTTCCTTCCAGATTCCAGCGCCGGGCCAGCTCATCCGCCACCATAAAACCGATGTTGTGCCGGGTCTTGTCGTATTCTTTTCCGATATTTCCCAGTCCCGCTATGATCTTCATCTGCTTCTCTCCCGATACTCTTCCAATGATACCAAATGATACCCTTTTTCCCGCAGGCTGTCAATGAGTAAAGCCACCGCATCCACCGTCGCCTGACGGGATGCTTTGTAAAAGGGGCTGTCCCCGTCATGCAGCAGGACGATGGCGCCGTCTTCCGCTTTGTCCATCACCCGTTTACAGATTTCCTGTTTATTGATTCCCGTCCAGTCCCGGGGCGTCACCGACCAGTTAACCACTGTCAGTTTTTGTGCCGCTGCCGTCTCCATAACGGAAAAATCCCGGAAGCCATGGGGCGGACGCCAATAAACCGGGTCTTTGCCCGTAATGGCCCGGAGTGTTTCTTTCCCCTGTATCAGCTCGTTTTCTTTTTCCTCTGCCGATAATTTCAGGAAATCCTGATGCCGGAACGCATGCAGTCCAATCGCATTCCCTTCCTCCGCCATGCGCCGCACCAGATCCGGATGCTTCTGCGCCTGTTCCGCCACCAGAAAGAATGTGGCATATGCCTTTTTCTCTTTTAACACATCCAACAGACGATTCGTATAGGGCGGATACGGCCCGTCATCAAAAGTCAAAGCGATAAATTTTTCATGTGCTGTTTGGGTATAAATAACGCTGCCGTTCTCCGGCTCTTCCTTTTTCACCGCCGATCCGGGTAAATTGCCGGAATGTTCTATACCGATGGTCAGGTCAGTCAGCCGATTCACAGTCTTCCCATAACCGTTTCCCTGGGGATACACAGCCGTCGCCAATGCTCCGGAACCTGCCAGCAGGCAAACTATCGAAACCAGTACTGCCCGCTTTCGGGGAAATTTACCGCAACGCCCTGCCCAGAGAAGAAACAGGGCCGCCAGATAAAGCGCCCCCATGATATATAACACGCGCATAAAAACAACCTTTTCAACCGCCAACACGCTGAATTACCAAATTCAGAACCACTAAATGCAAAAATAAAATAAAGGCTCCGCATACCGTGACACGGAGCCTGATCAAATCGCCTTATACCTCTTCAAACAGCTGGCTTACAGACCAGTCGTTAAAGATGCGCAGCATGGTTTCTGCCAGGATGGGAGCAATGGACAGCACCTTGATCTTGGGATGCTTCTTCTCCGGAGTCAGCGGAATAGTATTGGTCACCACCAGTTCCGTAATCTCCGAAGTAGCAATACGGCTTATCGCCGGTGCGGTCAGAACAGGATGGGTGCAACAGGCATAGACTTCTTTAGCTCCAAATTTCTTAAGGGCTTTGGCGCCCTCGGTCAGGGACCCTGCCGTATCCACCATATCGTCCACCATGATGGCCGTCTTACCTTCCACGCTGCCAATCAGGTTCATAACTTCTGCCACGCCCGGTTCCGGACGGCGTTTATCAATAATAGCCAGACCGCAGTTCAGTCGTTCCGCAAAGACACGGGCACGGCTTACGCCCCCCAGGTCAGGGGAAACCACGATCATGTCCTTCAGGTTTTTCTGTTTAATGTAATCAGCCAGTACGGGAGCCGCCGGCATATGGTCCAGCGGGATATTGAAGAAGCCCTGGATCTGGGCCGCATGCAGGTCGATGGTCACCACGCGGGTAACCCCTGCGCACTGCAGTATGTCCGCCATCAGTTTGGCCGTAATGGGTTCACGCCCCCGGGCCTTACGGTCCTGCCGGGCATAACCATAAAAGGGGATCACCGCAATGATATGATTGGCGGAAGCGCGTTTGAAGGCGTCGGCCATAATCAGCAGCTCCATTACGTTGTCATTGACGATGGGTCCGCATGTGGGCTGGACAATAAAAACATCTTTGCCGCGAACGCTTTCATTGATCATGGCCTGTATTTCGCCGTTGTTAAAACGGTTGATGACCGCGTCGCCCAACGTGGTTCCCAGATAGGCTGCGATCTCACGTGCCAGGTCCGGATTTGCGTTGCCTGTAAAAATCCTGAATTTATCTTCATTTGCCAGCATTTGGACTTCCTCCCCTGTATCCCTTGTACTGCAAAACAGTCAATTTGCAAAACACCCTATTAGGAGACGCTGATTAAATGAGTTTGTGCGATGACCGAGGGCTTTTTGCGACTGACAAGGAAATGGCCCGAAGGCGTAGCCATAGCTACGTTGAGGGACATTGACGCAGTCAGTCACAAAAAGCACCGGTCAGCATGCAAACGAATTAATCAGTGTTTCCTTAAGTATATACCAATTGACCTGTTTTTCACAAGTACTTTTCTTACTTATCTATTTTACAGTCATGTACGTGGGCAAACTCCAGATGGCAGCCGTCGGCTACCTTCACATTATCCATACGCACACTGGGCCCAATCTCGCAGTCTTCTCCGATAACCGTTTCACCCTGCAGCCATGTAAAAGGATAGATAATCGTATCCGGCGCAATCTTGACACTTTTTTCAATAAACGTGGACGCCGGATCCATAATAGTTACGCCTTCGTCCATGAGCCGTTCCAGAATACGGCGGCGCATAACACTCTCCGCTTCGGCCAGCTGGCGGCGGCTGTTAACTCCCATGATCATCTCGCTGTCGTCCGTGATCACTCCGCCGATTTTTTTGCCCATGCCCCGCAATTTTGCCAGCACGTCTGTCAGGTAATATTCGCCCTGGGCGTTGTCATTGCCCAGCGTCTTTAATACTTCAAACAGAAGGGGAGCCTCCACGCAGTAATTGCCTGTATTGATCTCTTTTATCCTTTTCTGTTCCGACGTGGCGTCTTTTTCTTCCACGATCCCGGCCACATCGCCCTTTTCGTCCCGCAGGATACGGCCGTAGCCGTACGGATCTTCCATAATGGCAGACATTACGGTTGCGGCTGCGCCGGATTTTAAATGCTCTTCATAAAACTTCTGCAGCTCTGCCGCTTCCAATAGCGGCGTGTCACCACAAAGGATCATTACCGTGCCGGTAAAATCCTTCAGGGTATCCGCTGCCTGCAGCACCGCATGACCGGTTCCCAGCTGTTCTGCCTGCAGCGCGATCCGCGCACGGCTGCCTACCAGTTCCCGTACCAGTTCCGCCCCATGTCCGATTACTACTACGTTATCACGACAGCCTGCCGCTTCCGCCGCATCCATCACATGCTCCAGCATGGGGTGCCCACCTACCTTATGCAGCACCTTGGGCAGCTTGGATTTCATCCGGGTGCCCTTCCCTGCTGCCAGAATTACAGCCGTTAAGTTTGCCATTCGTTTTCTCTCCTTCGCTTGCGCGTCATTTATTTCATTATAATTATAGTACTATACCCTTTTATTTACAAATACTTTTCCGCTTCCACCCACTCTTCTGCTTTGTCCAGATCCGTACCGATGCAGGCAAAATCTGTAATCACAGCACATCCCCGGTAACCGAACAGAGCCGATACCCTTTTCTCCACGTACGCCAGGGAAAGCCGCCCCAGCAGCAGTTTCAGAATAAAGAACGGCCCCAACCAGGCCGCCAGCTTCAACGGGTTTTTACGCAAGGCAAAAACCTCTTTCATTTTTGCAATACAGCCCGGAAACAGCGTTACGGAGACCAGTGAAACATTGCCGCCGGTAAAATCGCCTTCTTTCAAATGGAAGAAGGTGCGTCGTAAGGTTGGGAATTCCTGAAGGCAGGCCTCTTTTCGGACAATAGCATAGGCTGCGTCCACATCCGCCACTTCCGCCCTGGCGATAAAATCATCCAGCGCCGCGCCGGTCAGAAAGGGAAGGTCGTCGCAAACCGTAACGACTTTTGTAATATTTTTATGCCCCGGTTGTTTTTGCAGCTCCTGAATTGCCGTAGCAGCACATTCCGCCATGCTGCCGTCACAGGCACAAAGTAACAGGCCCGGAACAGCCGCCTGCCGGAATGCTTTTATATGCGCACTGTGGGTTACCAGTATCACAGATGCAATACGCGAGCTTTCGCGAATGCCTTCAACTATATAATCCAAAAGACGCCGGCCCTTCAGTTCTGCCAGCGCCCTCGCTCTTTCTCCCTGCCCCGGCAGGGACACAGTACCCCCGCCGCCTGCCAGGATAACCAGGTCATATTTAAGGAGACGCTGACTGTCCAGCGTCTCCTTCTGTTTCGTTCTTTCCGTATTCATGATCTTCCATCACTTTTTTGCCGCAAAGGAGTTTCGGAGGTCAGCATTATCCTTCCGCTCCGACATGGCGGTCATCAACGTGCGTTCCGCATTTTCCAGATGGATGCGGGCCGCTTCCTGGCTCTTTTCCACATCCCGGGCCGCAATACTTTCCACCAGACGGCGATGCTCTTCCTGGGTATCCTTTAAACGCCCAGGGTACCGCATGGACACGCCCCGGATCACCGTAATCTGTTCCCGCAGATTATTGATGATGTTGCGCAGCCGTTCGTTACGGCTGGCTCTGTACAATACGTCGTGAAACTCGATATCCGCTTCCACGACTTTGGCCATATCATTTTCTTCGATGGCATTACCAACCTGCACCAGCAGACGCTGCAGTTCTTCCAGCTCCTCGTCGCTGATGCGTTCCGCCGCCAGCCCTGCCGCCAGGGTATCCAGACTGATGCGGATCTCATATACATCATTGATATCCTTGATAGACATGTTGGAAACATAGGTACCCCGGCGAGGGATCATCACCACAAAGCCTTCCATTTCCAGCTTGCGAATCGCTTCCCGCACCGGCGTACGACTCACGCCCATCTCGTCCGCCATCTGAATTTCCATCAGACGCTCACCCGGTGCAAAAACGCCGTTAATAATCGCTTCCCGGATGTGTTCGCACACCAGCTCCCGCAAAGGTTTATAACTGTC
>CAJODT010000104.1 GCA_905233365.1 uncultured Succiniclasticum sp. | reverse complement strand
CGGTTTTTACGCAATAAAAGAACTGCCTCGGTCAGATTCTTCACCTGTTTTTGCAGGTCTTCAATCATCTGTCGTAAGGCAGCGTTCTCTTTTCTCAGTTGCGCTATTAACAGGTCTTTATCATCCATCGGTTTTGGTACTCCGCACACACATTTTTTACTATAAACATTATATCAGAAAAACCGGTGTTTTAGCGCAAGTATAATGTATTCTTTTTTCGTGCTTTCCGTTAGCAAAAATTGCCTGGATTGCTAACCTGTTTTATCGCCTTGGGCTGTTCAATGGAAAGTCCTTCCAGCAACCAGTTAAACTGTTGCCGGGTCAGCTGTTTTACTTCGCTTTGTTGCCGCGGCCAGTTGAAACTGCCTCCTTCCAGTCGTTTATATAACAGGACGAATCCGTCTCCTTCCCAGAGCAGGGCTTTTATCCGGTCTCGTTTTCTCCCACAGAACAGAAACAGATCTCTGGCGAATGGATCCAGTTGGAACTGTTGTTGCACAATAGCTGCAAGCCCGTCAATAGATTTGCGCATATCCGTATATCCGCAGGCAATGTAGATGTCCCGCGCCTGCGTAATATCGCCTAACATAACTCTTTCAGGGCAAGCAATGTAGCCCGTATGGTTCGGGGATTGGTTCCATCTGGAATTGTAATGTCTGCTCCTTTTAGCTGGATACGGATGGCAACTTCCGAAGCAATCGCTTTTGGCTCTGTTACAGGCTTCGATACAGTACTTGGAACTGTTTCCGCACCAATTTGCACAAAGGGAACTGGCGCAATAGCTTGTGAATCTGGTAATGTTTGGCAGGCTTCCTGCCGAATACGACGAAGCCAGTAAAAATAGGTAGTTCTTTTGAAACCACGCTGTTGGCACCAGTTGTTAATAGAAAGACCACTGGCCTGACGTTCCAGGATGAGTTGTTTCCACTGTTCTTTCCGGAAATTCATCTTAACGGCAGTTACATCGTCCATGAGTTTTGTCACCTCACTGAGTAGAGTTGGTTTAAAAAGTCCAAAAACTTCAGTTCAAAAAGTCTAAGGTAATTATCTCATGGTTGAATAGAATTTAATAGGCAGTTTCTTATTGGGCGCTTACAATTCTTCATAGAATTTTCTGTATGAATTTGATATAATAAGGACACGCAAGGTTTTACTCTGTTTTGTGTGCGACAGGGTAGAATAAAGCTTTGCGTGGGAGGCAATCGTTTCTGTCTGAAAAGAGAGGAGTGATTGCAAATGAGCAAAGAAACAATTATAGAAGTTCCCGTTATTGATTATGCTGTTTTGAAAGGGAAACCATTTAACCGTCTGAACGATGTGTATGCCAAGTACCTGTTTGGCAATGAGAAAAACAAATCCCTGACTTTGGCTTTAATCAACAGTGTCTTTGAACTCGAAGATAAAAAAGAAATCGTTGATTTTGAGTTCAGGGACCGGGAACTTGATCCAGACAGAGAAAGCGGCAAGGGCGTGTTACTGGATGTGACCGGTAAATGCAGCGACGGGACGATTGTGAATGTGGAGTTTCAGATTTCTTCCATGAAAGGCATGGACAGGCGGACGTTGTATTACTGGTCGTTGCTGTATGGAAGAAGGCTGAACAGCGGAGAAGACTATACCAATCTGAACCGCACCGTAGTAATTGGCATTTTGGCGTACGAACTGTTCAAACCTAAAGTCTGGCCTGACTACCACAGCAGTTTTGCAGTGTTGAACACGAAAAATCCGGATCATAAATTGACGGAGGATTTGGAAATCCACTTTGTGGAACTGCCCAAGTGGGAAAAACACAAAAGTGAAAGAAAGACCAGGCTGGAACGGTGGCTGACATATTTATCCCCAAAAACGACGGAGGAAGAAAGGAGGCAGCTGGCGATGGAAGACAAAACAATCTATGACGCCATGAAAGCAGAAAAAGTGTTTTTATCCAACCCCGATTACATTACGGCGTATGAGCAGCACGAGAAATATGTGCGTGACATGAGAGCGATAAAAGCGTTTGAAAAGGATGCCGGACGTGAAGAAGGTATTGCGATTGGTGAAAAACGTGGCCTTGCTAAAGCTGCCCACGCGTTGAAGAAGAAAGGCAAGTCTGAGCCGGAAATCGCAGAGCTTTTGGATTTGGATATTGTGAAAGTCCATGAGCTGCTTGCTATGCCTTATGGCAAGTAACCGGGTTTTTATGTCAATATAATTATTGAATTTATATTTTAAGAAATGATTTTGATGGACGATTGTCTCAATTATTGAATTTATATTTTAAGAAATGATTTTGATGGACGATTGTCTCCGTAAACTAATAGCACACAGGTGCAGCTTAACAGGCTGCACTTTTTTTACAAAAAACAACTCCCACTCCGAAAACAATTCAGAGTGGGAGCAAATTTTTTGTGATGAGTAAATCCTTATTCGTTTTCCAGTTCCGGCGTGTACAGTTTCCAGTAGGCGCGGCCATGGTTTTTCGCATAGTATAAGGCCTTGTCTGCTGAGCGGTATAATTCATCAAAAGTTTTTCCGTGTTCCGGGAACATGGAAATACCGATGGAGACGGAAACATAGGTGCGGAGATCCTCATCCAAAATCAGCCGGTTTGTATTCTTTTCAATACTTTCTGCCAAATGCATCGCGTTTTCCGGCTTTTCGATGTCCCGCAAAAATACCATGAACTCGTCGCCGCCGATGCGCCCGGCTACGTCCATGCCTTTGAAAGTGTTTTTGATGATGCCGCTGACGGCAGTCAGTACCTTATCGCCTTTGGCATGGCCCAGAGTATCATTGACGGTCTTGAATTTGTCCACGTCAATCATCATCAGCGCGCATTTGCTGCTATCTTTATTATCTTTATAATAATTGAGAAGCATCATGCGGATCAGCTCTTCCGTGGCGCCTTTGTTCAACAGACCGGTGAGGGAATCAGTCTTGGAACGTTTGTCCAGTTCCAGCTCCAGCAGTTGCTGCTTTGTCACATCGTTGATAAGGGCGATGATACCGTTTATATTCCCCTTTTCATCATAGGTAGGGCGTTTGATCAGCTGCAGAAATTCCTGGACACCTTCATAATTCTCTTCAATTACATAGTCTGTCCCCTGACCGGTAGCCAGGATTTTTTTGTCCGCTTCCATGGCAATCCTGGCGTTGTGCTTGTCCTTACGGATTTCTATGTCCGTTTTACCGCGCAGGGTCCAGTGTGGATCGTCCTGTTTAATATGGCGCCAGTAGTGGGTCATGAATACGTAACGGCCTTCCGTGTCCTTCCAGAAAATATTGGAGGGAAGCTGCTGCAGCATCCTGACGATTTCGTTAAAGGTAAGGGAGTCCTTAGCGCGAATGGCATTGTTGATGCGCTTTTCGAGAAGCTTCCATTCATTGGGCGGCGTGAGCAATTCCGAAAAGCCGTGGGCCAGGCATTCAACACTTTCCGGATTTGGCAGGTTAGGAGAAAGGGCAATAATCGGAATGGAAGTAAACAGTTTGTCCATGCTCATATTTTCCACGAAGGAATAATTGCTCTCTTGCGCAAGATTCAGGTCAAGCAGCACAGCCGCAATATCCGTGGTACTCCGGATCAGTATCTGGTAACCTTCTTCTTCGCTGCTCGCAGTCAAAACCGTGAATGCGTTAGAAAGCTTTTCAATAAATTCCGTGGCTAAAGCTATCGGTGGAACAATCACAAGGATCAGCTTTTTTTCTTCCATTTCAGGTTGTCGCCCTCCTTTCTTTCAAAATATTATATATTTAGTATAACACTTGACTGAAAGAAAATAAACCTTTTTATCAGATTTTTGTGTGACAATCATTGGAGTTTAAATTTAACCAGTGTCTCCTTAAATATCGGTAAGTATGTAAATCATTATGTAATTATTTTGAAGAAACAGTGTCTCCATATTAATTATTTAATGAGTAAGTAAGAAAGTATAAAGACTGTCTGACTTACAGGCAACGATAAACAGAAGAAAAATTTTGTGAAATCATTATTGACCTTTTGACTTTTCGTAAAAAGAGTGGTATTATAATTATGCTGACTGGCAGTCTGAGCAAATGAGTGCCAACACCAATATAGTTTACCAATGAAAGTTTTGTTGCAGAAATAGAATATAGCTTTTTCTGATAGCAACAAAAGGTTGTTTTCTTTTAATAAATTATAATTATTTTTTTCTTTTGCAATAATATTTCCTTGGTAAATTATTATACGTAGCGTTCAACAAAAAATATTATAAATAAAAGGAGTGCTTACACCATGGAAAAAGAAAAGTTTGAGTTTCAGGCAGAGACCAAACAACTGTTGAATTTAATGATCAATTCGATTTACACCAATCACGAGATTTTTTTGCGTGAGCTGATCTCCAACGCCAGTGATGCCATTGACAAGCTGCGCTTCGCCTCCCTTACCAACAGCGAGCTGCTGGAAGGGGACAGTGAGTTTGTGATCCGCCTGACCCCGGATGAAAAAGCCCACACCCTTACCATTACGGATAACGGTATCGGTATGAACAAAGAAGAAGTCATCAAAAACATTGGCACCATTGCCCAGTCGGGGACCAAAGAGTTTCTGGCAAAATTGGAAGAAGCCAACAAAATTGCCAAAAAGGTTGAAGAAGAAGCCGGCAAAGAGGCTAAGACCGATGCCACCACCAAAGACCTAATTGGTCAGTTTGGCGTAGGCTTTTATTCGTCCTTCATGGTTTCCGATAAGGTGACGCTGATTACCCGAAAGGCCGGAGAGAAGGAAGGATGGAAATGGGAATCCGCCGCCGACGGAACTTATACCATTGAACCCTGCGAAGTAGAAAAGCACGGCACCAGCATCACCCTGCAGCTGGGCGAAGCCTATGCCGGTGAGGGCGCAGAGCAGGACATGACCAGTTACTGGACCCTGGAAAGCCTGGTGAAAAAATATTCCGATTACATCCGCTATCCTATTAAAATGGAAGAGACCACGGAAGAACCGGCCCGCAATGACAAGGGTGATATCGATGACAAGCTGCCGCCCGTTAAAAAGACAGAAGACAAGACCCTGAACTCCCAGACGCCGCTGTGGAAACGTAGCAAGAGCTCCATCAAAGCGGAAGAATACAATGAATTCTTCAAGCATCAGTTCCACGAATGGGAAGACCCTATGTGTTATTACCATACCCGGGCGGAAGGCACGGTGGAATATACGGCGTTGCTGTACATTCCGGGCAAGGCGCCGGCCAATTTGTATTTCCAGGAATACGAACCGGGCCTGCAGCTCTTCTCCCGCTCCGTATTCATTATGGAAAAATGCAAAGACCTGCTGCCGGATTACCTGCGTTTTGTAAAAGGCCTGGTGGATTCCCCGGACCTGTCCTTAAATATTTCCCGGGAATTATTGCAGCAGAACCATACCATCAAAGTAATCGGCCGCAATCTGGAAAATAATATTTTGAAACAACTGGCGGATATGTTGGCCAAAGACAGAGAAAAATATGAAAAGTTCTGGAACGAATACGGACGTTCCATCAAGGCCGGCGTTTATAACAGCGTGTACGACCCCGACAGCAAAAAAGACAAACTGGCTGACCTGCTGCTGTTCATGACCGGCAAGGAAGGCAAGTTCTGCACCCTGAAGGAGTACACGGACCGCATGCCCGAGAGCCAGAAGGCCATTTACTATGCAACCGGAAAGGACAAGGAAGCTATTGAGCACCTGCCCCAGATGGAAGCGGTGAAGGACAAAGGCTTTGAAGTCATGTTCCTGCTGGATCCGGTGGATGAATTCTGTCTGGAAGCCTTGCAGGAGTATGCAGGCAAAAAGTTCCAGTCCCTGAGCCGGGGCGATCTGGACTTGGGCGACGTGGAAAGCGAGACCAGTAAGAAGGAAACGGAAGACATCGCCAGGGACAATGAGACCCTGTTGAAAGATTTCAAGGAAGTGCTGGGAGAAAAAGTCAACGAAGTGAAGCTGACCAACCGGCTGAAGGACAGCGCCGTCTGCCTGGTGGCGGGGGAATACGGACCCAGCTTTGCCATGGAACAGGCCTTTGCCATGGCCAACGCGCCCATGTTCAAAGCTCAGCGCATTTTAGAGCTGAACCCGAAGCATAAATTATTTGAAAAGCTGCAGGAAGCTCATGATCAGGGCAAGGACAGCCAGGACTTCAAAGATTTTTGCTCGCTGCTGTTTGATCAGGCACTGCTGTTGGACGGCATGATTCCGGATGACCCGGCAGCGTTAGCCCAGCAGATTGCCCGCATGATGGCAAAATGAAAATGCGTTATCGGTTACTGGACACGCTGCGGGGCTTTTCCCTGGTGAGCATGATTTTATACCACATCTGCTGGGACCTGGTGCACATGTACGGGTTCGACTGGCCCTGGTTCATGAAAACGGAAGGATATCTCTGGCAGCAGAGCATATGCTGGATGTTCATTTTCATCAGCGGGTTCTGTATGGGGCTGAAACGGGATGACCGCACCCTGTCCTCTGCCTGCAAGCGTGGTCTGGTCGTGATGGCCTGCGGCATTTTGGTAACAGTAGCGACCCTGGTCTTTGCGCCGGAGGCAAAAATCATCTTCGGCGTACTGTTCTTCCTGGGCTTCTCCATCATATTGACTGCCTGGCTGAAGCCGCTGCTCAAAAAAGTTCCGGCAAAAGCCGGACTGCTGTGCAGCACCGTCCTTTTGATCATCTTTCGCAACATCAATGACGGAAGTCTGGGCTTTGAAAATTTCATTATCTGCCGGCTGCCGGATTTTCTGTATGAGCACGGAATGCTTGGAACCTTTTTGGGATTACAGGATAAAAACTTTTCTTCCGAAGATTATTTCTCCTTTATTCCTTGGTACTTTTTGTTTATAAAAGGGTATTTCATTTGCCTGAACATCCTCAAGCGGCGGGAGAAAAAAGGCCTCACCGGTCTGCCTGATGTTTTCAACAAAGGCGTTCCTGTACTGGAAACGTTGGGCCAGCATTCCCTGTTGGTCTATCTGCTGCACCAGCCTATAGTTTTGTTTGTTCTTTCTATTTTATTGAAACCGGCATTGTAGCTTTTAATTTATAAGAGTTTCCAGTGTTAGATTATTGCTTTTTGCAATATTTTGCACTCAAATTTTTTGCCGCTTGTGCTTATCAAATGAAGAATGTACTGGCTAAAATAAAAAATGGCAGATTCTCTTGAATTTCCTCTTGCTTTTTTTTGTAAGTTGGCGTAATATAGTAGAGTAATCTTTTAGTGGGGATGTAGCTCAGCTGGGAGAGCGTACGGTTCGCATCCGTAAGGTCGAGAGTTCGATCCTCTTCATCTCCACCATCGAAAAGCACGACACTTTTGAAGGAAATTGTCGTAAATTATAAACCCCATCAGTTGGCTGATGGGGATTTTTTTTCTCATGCTTTCATTTTGTCTTTTTGGCACAACGGATTTCGCGAAATATATTTTCAACGTTGTGAGGTTGACAATATGCATTTTTCGACTAAAATAAAGTTGGCTTTAGATTAGACGATTCTGTTGAACGTGAAA
>CAJODT010000103.1 GCA_905233365.1 uncultured Succiniclasticum sp. | reverse complement strand
GTACTGGCACAGTTAGGTAATAAAGTGCAGCATGCGTTGCGGGCCTACACTCCGGCCGACCAGCGTGCGGTGAAGGCTGCGGCGGCATCCTACCGTCCCAATCCGGAATTTGATACGGCGTCCACCATTATGGAACTGGGTACCGGCAAGGCTGTGGTCTCTTTCTTAGGAGCAGACGGCATTCCCGGCATGGTGCAGAAGGTTTCCATTTTGCCGCCGCAGTGCAGCATGGGTTCTGCTACCGACGCGCAGCGCGATCAGGCCATCAAGTCCAGCCTGCTGTACAGCAAATACTCCAGCTACTTTGACCGCGACTCTGCCTATGAGTTCCTGATGAGGCAGCAGCAGGTAGTAGCGAAAGAAGCGGAAGAAGCCAAAGCTGCGGCTGAAAGAGCTAAGCTGGAAGAAAAAGAAGCCAAAGAAGCTGCTCTGGCAAAGGAAAAAGCGGAAAAAGAAGCGGCCCGGGAAGCGGCAAAAGCGGAAGCGGAGAAGAACCGCGTAATCAAATCTGTAGGCGGCAGCGTGCTGGGTACGGTAGGCCGTCAGGTTGGGAAAACCCTGGGCGGTTCTGTAGGTGGCAGCGTGGGCAAGACGGTTGGCGGCAATTTGGGCGCCAGCTTGTTACGCGGGATATTCGGAACGTTTTTTAAGGGTTAATCACTCGCTTGACTAAATTTCCCTGTACTGCGTAGTCGTAGGTCGAAATAGTCCCGCTATGCCTCCCTCCTCCGCCTTGTACAGGAAAATTTATCCTGCGCGATCAGAAGATGATAGTTAAAATGCATAATTCTACAAACAAAAACTCCCATCCGGATGGATGGGAGTTTTTATGCTGTTAATCAGCCTTGCAGTCTTTCAATGTACGTTTTGATTTCGTTTACATTATAAAGCAGCTTTGTTTCGTTTCCGGTTTCGTCGATGAGGGTGGGTACGGCGCAGATGTTAAACTTCTTTGCAAGTTCTGCGCCTTCGGCTTCTTCGGCGAACAGCGGCGTGTATTCCACGTGGGCTTCCTGCAGCATCTTCTTCACCATGGAGCAGTTGGGGCAGGTGCGGGTGGAAATCAGGTAGCGTTTCCCGTTGGAGGCAAGGGCCGCCGGGGAAGGAGCGCTGTTCATGATTCTGGAAGCCAGGTTTTTGGCGGCGTCCATCATCTGTTTGTCAGGCAGCTCGGCTGTCTTCGGGAACACGGGCACTTTTTTCGTTGCATCTGCTGCAACGTTTTCTGCACAGGCAACCCGGGCGGAGACTTCTGCGTCAGCTTCCAGTTTGTTCTCTCTGTCAATACGAACCTGTTCCGTGTTGTAGGTCTTGCGGTTCTGGAATTCGCTGACCTTGCCGTCGTTCCAGTTCCGTACCGGGCGGTAGTAGCCGGTGATGCGGGAGTACACTTCCGCGTTGCGTCCGCATTTCGGGCAGGTGAAGTGCTCGCCCCGGATATAACCGTGCTCCGCACATACGGAGTAAGTGGGGGACAGGGTGTAATAAGGCAGCTTGAAGTTCTGTGCGATCTTGCGCACCAGGGTAGCGGCAGACTGCCAGTCCGGCAGACGCTCGCCCAGGAAACCGTGGAACACGGTACCGCTGGTGTACAGGGTCTGCAGTTCGTCTTCCAGCTCCAGCGCGTCAAAGATGTCGTCTGTGTAACCCACCGGCAGATGGGTGCTGTTGGTGTAGTAGGGTGCGTTGCCGTCTCTGGCCGCGGTCCGGATGCCGGGGAACTCTTCCGTATCGTGTTTGGCGAAACGGTAAGAGGTGGATTCTGCCGGCGTAGCTTCCAGATTGTACAGGTCGCCGTACTGTTCCTGATAATCGGACAGGCGCGTGCGCATGTGGTTCAGCACTTCGATGGCAAAGGCCCGGCCTTTTTCCGTGGTCATGTTTTCATCTTTCATCCAGGCAGCGTTCAGGATGGCTTCGTTCATGCCCACCATACCGATGGTGGAGAAGTGGTTCTTGAAGGTGCCCAGGTAACGGCGGGTGTAGGGGTACAGGCCTTCGTCCATAAGGCGGCTGATAACCTTGCGTTTTACCGACAGGGAGCGGGCCGCGATGTCCATGTACTTATCCAGCGTGGCGTAGAACTCTTCCTTCGTCTTGCTCAGGTAAGCAATGCGGGGCAGGTTCAGGGTCACGACACCAATGGAGCCAGTGCTTTCGCCGGAGCCGAAGAAGCCACCGGACTTCTTGCGCAGCTCCCGCAGGTCCAGACGCAGACGGCAACACATGCTGCGCACGTCGGAGGGCTTCATGTCGGAATTAATATAATTGGAGAAGTAGGGCGTGCCGTACTTGGCAGTCATTTCGAACAGGAGACGGTTGTTCTCCGTGGCGCTCCAGTCAAAGTCCTTGGTAATAGAATAGGTAGGAATCGGATACTGGAAGCCGCGGCCGTTGGCGTCGCCTTCAATCATGGTTTCGATGAACGCCTTGTTCACCATTTCCATTTCTTTCTTGCAGTCGCTGTAGGTGAAGTCCATGTTCTGGCCGCCCACGATGGCAGGCATGTCCTTCATGTCATCAGGCACGGTCCAGTCCAGGGTGATGTTGGTGAAGGGAGCCTGCGTGCCCCAGCGGGACGGGGTGTTCACACCGTAGATGAAGGACTGGATGCACTGTTTTACTTCTTTGTAATCCAGATTGTCCACCTTTACGAATGGAGCCAGATACGTATCAAAGGAAGAGAACGCCTGGGCGCCGGCCCATTCGTTCTGCATGATACCCAGGAAGTTGACCATCTGGTTGCAGAGGGTGCTTAAATGTTTCGCCGGAGCGGAAGAGATACGGTCGGGTACGCCGCCCAGTCCTTCCTGAATTAACTGTTTTAAGCTCCAGCCCGCGCAGTAACCGGTGAGCATGCTCAGGTCGTGGATGTGCATGAAGCACTTGCGGTGTGCTTCCGCGATGTCTTCGTCATAAATTTCGCTGAGCCAGTAGTTGGCGGTGATGGCGCCGGAGTTGGAGAGAATCAGCGCGCCCACGCTCAAGGTGACGGTGGAGTTTTCCTTCACGCGCCAGTCTTTGTCCTTGCCAATGTAACCGTCCACCAGCTTTTTATAGTCAAGCAGGGTGTTTTTGGTGTGGCGGGCCTGCTGGTGCTGCTTACGGTATAAGATGTAGGCTTTCGCGGTCTTCACATAATCGCATTTCATCAGCGTGGATTCCACGCGGTCCTGGATATCTTCTACGGTTGGGATCTCTTCCGCGTTTTCCCGCAGATTGGTGATGACCATCAGGGTGATGGCGCCGGCGATGGTGGAAACATTCCGCGCTTCCACTTCACCGGTAGCGATGAACGCTTTGGCGATGGCGTTTTCGATTTTCTTCTCGTCAAAGGGGACTGTGATGCCGTTACGCTTTACTACATTCTTAAAATACGTCATGATGCTGCTACTCTCCTTCATACTTTTTTCCTTTAATCAACTTATCTTTGATTCAGGTAATTCAACTGCTTTGTTTTTTTTCAGCGACTGATGCACGTCAATGAGCCGCTGATTGTCGCTGCCCCGCCAGATGGCCTTGCCGGTCTTCAGCTTTTCTACGAAAGGGCCGTCGACCAGTACGTCTAACCGGGTCAGGGCTTCTTTTGCGGTTTCACCTGCCGCGCCCTTTTGAAGCTGTTCAAAGGTCCAGCCGGTGTAGAGCCAGATGTTCAGCCCGGCTTTTTTCACCGCATTGGCAATTTCGATGACAGCTTCCGGCTGCATGAGCGGGTCGCCGCCGGAAAAGGTGAGTCCGTCCAAAAATTTCGTCTGCAAAATCTCCTGTATCACGTCAGCCACGTTCCGTTCAGTCCCACCCATAGGGTCATGGGTCTCCGGGTTCTGGCAGCCCGGGCAGTGGTGGGGGCAGCCCTGGAAGAACAGGACATACCGCACGCCGGGACCGTTAACGGAAGAATGCTTTTTGCTGCCTGAAATACGGACTGTGCTCATGGAAACGACCTTCTTTTACCGCGTTTTGTGATGTTTTCAAAAGAACGGTGCCGTGAATGCCGCGCCGTTCCTTTGTTTCCGAACAACAAGCGGGATTTTATCCCGTTTGGTACTACCCATTATAACATAATTAGTGGTTCTGTCAATAGCAAAACACAAGATATTGTGGTTTTTGGACAAAAAAACAGCCAACAAGAAACAGAATATTGTAAATCCTGTTCCCTTTGGCTGTATGGTGTGCAAGGCAGTTATTCAGGCCTTTTACCCGGGGGCTGGTCGTTAAAACGACCAACCTGCAACTTCAAACCCGCATGGTTACCGGGATAAAGCGGCTACACCTCTTAATATTTAAAGGTAAAATCTTTATTGGAAGCTTTAGCTGTAGAAATGACTGTATGACAGTACATTTCAATTGCTAAAAGAGACGAGACTTTGGGGTTCTCCCGCGATTATCGTAGTTTGGCAGTCGATTGTCATTTGGATGGTTCGTTGTCCGTTGTTGCAATGCAACGATTTGTTTTTACACTTCATCCGGGTCCATGATCCCCAGCTTGCGTTTCCAGTACCGGGAGTAGATGGCACCCAACGGGTTGTGGGCCAGCAGGCGGTCCTTGACAACCAACGCCGTCACCGGTCCGTCGCAGTTAGCGGTGAAAATGGCATCGTGTCCCACGCAGAGGCCGCAGACGATGAACAGTTCCACACCTTGTTCCTTTAAGAACCGGGCCTGGAATTTGGGGTTGCACATGGCTTCGTGGTCCAGCTCCGGCTTCACCTGCTTCAGGCCGAATTCCTTTTTGGCAAAGCTGCAGTTTTTGCAGCAGACGCTGTAAAATTCAAAACCCTGCTGGGTGTAATAGCGTGCGATGTAACGGGCTTCGGCATTCAGTCCGATGCAGAAGGCCATGCCTAACTTCTTATAGCCCATGGTTTTGGCAAATTCGCCAATCTCCTGCAGGCGGGTAATGTTGCTGTAATAGGTTCCTTCCACATAAGCAGCGGCCCGCATCATTTTCAGTTCCTCTTCCGTGTAGGCGTTCCTGACTTCTTCTTCCGGTACGCCCGTGCAATTTACACCTTTGGTGTAACAGACGTGGGTTGGACAGTTTGCGCAATCTGCTTTCATGATGTTCCTCCCTGTTGTTAATACATTTCGTTTACGTCTAAAACCTTTTTTGGAAAAATTATAACAAAATCGTACGGACCGGTTAATCTGCTTCATTAATCTTATGACGGATATGTGTGAGGGCTTCGTCCAAAATATCGATCACGTGCTGGTCGTCCAAAGAATAATAGATGCTTTTTCCTTCCCGGCGGGCTTTCACCTGGCCGGCCATGCGCAGCAGCTTCAGCTGATGGCTGACAGCGGACTGGGTCATTTCCAG
>CAJODT010000102.1 GCA_905233365.1 uncultured Succiniclasticum sp. | reverse complement strand
TGTGCGCAAGATGAAAACACGCTGGGGGACCTGCAACATCAAAACAGGACGCATCTGTATCAATCTAAACCTCGGTCACCTGCCGCCGGAATACCTGAGCTACATCGTGACCCACGAGCTGACCCATCTGTGGGAAAAAGGTCACGGCGAACAGTTCAAAGCCCGCATGGACCTTTATTATCCACAGTGGCAGGAACGGCGAAAAGAAATCGGGAAGTTGGCGTACATGATGTAAATAATCCGTTCAATACGTTTTCCAACTTATGGTTCTGTGGTATAATATAGCTGATAAGTTAACTGAAACTTATCGGGGAGGATATGCTGATGCATTTTCGGTAAGCGCGATTTGGTCAGCGTTTCCTTAAAACTGTGGCGATTTTGTTTTTTTAAAATAATTAAGGGTAATGCAGAAAGGAGCATGAACATGAAAAAGTATGTATGCAACGTGTGCGGTTATGTATATGATCCGGCGGAAGGCGATCCGGACAACGGCGTAGCGCCGGGCACTGCCTGGGAAGATGTTCCGGCGGAATGGGTGTGCCCGTTATGCTCTGCACCGAAAGAAGATTTCTCGGAAGAGTAATTAAGGATAATACAAGAGGAGTAGCACCATGAAAATGAAAAAACTCCTGCTAAGCGTGTTGTTTTTGCCTTTTATCTTTTCCTGTATGTCCGGAAAGGCGGTTAACGCTATGGAAAGCAAGAAAGTAGTTCTCGATCCGCTGCCGAAGTCGGCGGCAGAAATCAAACCTGCAAGTACGCCGCAGCAGACTGCTGCCTTTGCTATTGCGGCGCTGGTGCGGTATACGGAAAACGCGGAAGCGGGCATTGCCATGCTGGATGTGCTGCGGGGGCCCCGTCCCTTAAACAATTTCAACAAACAGTTCCTGCGTGATCAGCTGCGGGGCAAGGAATATACGGCGAAATCCTATTTTGACGGAGCAAATCCTGACAATAATTACACGCCGTCCATGCCAATCACATTGACTGTATCGGAAACGCCTTACAGCTATCAGAACAAAGATTACGCGCAACTGTGGGTGAAGAGCGGCGGCGCGGACAATCCCCGTCCCATCACCATGCGGTTGAAACCATCCACCGGTGAGTGGTATCTGTGGGAGTACGAAGGCCTGCTGGCAGGGATCCGGATTCCGGCGAAGGATGATCCTTGGAAATAAAAGACATGTGAATAGCTGTATTTTGCGATACAGGAAAAACAAAAAACAGGGTTGCGGCGCATGGCTGCAGCCCTGTTTCCTTAAAGCAATAAAGGGTTTGCAGTTATTTCACTGTAATTACTGTGGCGTTGTGGTATAATTTATAAATAATTCACATGAATAGTGTGAGCTCCTTTTGCAGTGTTTCCCTAAATGATTTGGAGGAGGTTTTCGTATGAAAAAGTTGCTTGTAATGGTATGTATGCTGCTGACATTCTGCGCTTCGGTCCTCGCTGCCGAGAAATCGGATGTTGCGCCGGACTACCAGGATGTCCTGGGCGGGAGCAGAGCAGTCGTGGAACTGACTGACCAGAATATCATGGCGGCGGTGGCCAATTTAAAGGTGTACCCGAAGGTGAACGGGGTCATCCTGCCTTCCGGATTGAAAAATTACTTTGTGATCCGCAAGGGCAAAGAGCAGGCGTTCCTGATCATTCCCCATTATAAAAGGACCCGCATAACGGTACGGAAGGCTGCGGACGGGAAAAAAGAAGGCTCGCTGAAGGGCGAAATGGAAGGGCGTTCCCTGGTGCTGTTCTGCAACAAAGGCGATGCGGAGATCGATATGCTGGTCCGCGGCAGTTTTGGCATCCAGCTGGTGAACTTTACACTGGAAGCGGAAGAGTTGCAGGAAGACGGGCAGCCCGGCGCTGTAATCATCCCGGAACGTAAACAGCGCTTCCTGAAAGACGTTACGGCTCACATCCGTCATGACGGCGAAGTGATCAAGGTGGAGTAAAATCGTAATCAGTGGTTCCTTAAACCCTTTTGAGCTTTGCGGCTGTGACGACGCAACGTTATGGAGGGTTACTGTACGTTATCCGGTGAAGAGAGAGATTTATAAAGAGGTGAAGGTTAAAAATGCCGACAGTTGCGGAACAGAATTTAACCCTGTTGACAGACTTTTATGAGCTGACAATGGGGAACGGGTATTTTTTAAACGGATTTTATAAAAAGCAGACGTACTTTGATGTGTTTTACCGCAGCGTGCCTGACGGGGGCGGTTTTGCCATCGCCTGCGGGCTGACGGACATCATTGAATATGTAAAGAATCTGCATTTCAGTGAAGATGACATAGCGTTTTTGCGCAGCAAAGGCATCTTTGATGAAAAATTCCTGAAGTATCTGCGCAAGTTCAAATTTACGGGAGATATCTACGCGGTGCCGGAAGGTACGCCGGTATTTCCCCAGGAACCTATTATTACAGTGAAAGCGCCGGCGGCGGAAGCGCAGCTGATGGAGACATTCATCCTGCTGTGCATCAACCATCAGTCCTGCATTGCCACGAAAGCAAACCGCATCGTGCGGGCGGCAGAAGGCCGGCCGGTGATGGAGTTCGGTTCCCGCCGTGCACAGGGGGTTTCCGGCGCGGTGATCGGGGCCCGGGCTGCCTACATCGGCGGCTGTGTAGCTACGGCCTGCACTCTGACAGATGAATTGTACGGCGTTCCGGCTGCGGGGACCATGGCCCACTCCTGGGTGCAGATGTTTGATTCGGAATACGAAGCCTTTAAGTTTTACGCAGACACCTATCCCAACAATGCGGTGCTGCTGGTGGACACCTACAACACGTTGAAGAGCGGCATCCCTAACGCTATCAAAGTATTTAAAGAATACCTGGCGACAGGCAGGAAGTTCGGCAACTTCGGCATCCGTCTGGACTCCGGAGACCTGGCGTACTTAACGAAAAAAGCCCGCGTCATGCTGGATGAAGCGGGGCTTACAGATGCGAAGATCGTGGTTTCCAATTCTTTGGATGAATATCTGATCCGCGGTCTGCTGCAGCAGGGTGCAAAGATTGATTCCTTCGGCGTAGGCGAGCGGCTCATCACCAGCAAGAGCAGTCCGGTATTCGGCGGCGTGTATAAGCTGGTGGCAGTGGAAAAGGATGACGGTACCATCGTACCCAAAATCAAAATTTCCGAGAACACGGCCAAGATCACCAACCCCGGCTTCAAAAAGGTGTACCGCTTCTACGACAGGAAAACGGGCAAGGCCATTGCGGATGAAATCTGCCTGCGGGACGAAGTGGTGTCCGAGGCATTGCCGCATACGATCTTTGATCCGGAAGCTACCTGGAAGCAGCGGACGCTGAAGGACTTTACGTTGCGTGAGCTGCAGGTTCCCATTTTCAAAAAAGGCAAGCTGGTGTATAAGCCGCCCGGCCTGAAAGAGCTGCAGGAATATTGCGCCAAAGAAGTGGCCGGCCTGTGGGACGAAGTGAAGCGCTTTGAAAATCCCCACAAGTACAACGTGGACCTGTCCAAAAAACTGTGGATGCTGAAGCACGACATGCTGCAGGCAGCAGGGAAAAAAGAGATTTGACATTACAATAGCGTGATGCTAAAATAAATATAGAAAAAGAGTGCCACCGATGAACGGTTGGCCCAATTCATGCAAATACTTTAAAAAGTAGTCGCTTCCTTTGGGCGGGGGCGGCTACTTTTTGTTTTTATTACAACATCTTCAGCAGCAGTTCCGTCGTCTGCGGCAGGTAAGACGCGTTTGCTTCTTCCAGTTTGCCGTTGTCCACTGCTTCCGCCAGAAGCGGATCCACCGGCAGCTTATCCTGACAGGTGACACCGTGAGCTGCTGCCGTTTCTTCCAGCCGGCTTTTGCCGAAGAGGGAATGCTCCTTGCCGCAATCGGGGCATTTGAAATAGCTGAAGTTTTCCACAATGGAAAGCACCGGCACGTCCATCATCTTGGCCATGTTGCAGGCCTTTTCCACAATCATGCCTACCAGTTCCTGAGGAGAAGCAACCACGATGAGACCATCTACCGGCATGGTCTGGAACACGGTGAGGGGCACGTCTCCCGTTCCGGGAGGCATATCCACTAAGAGAAAATCCACGTCGCCATAAATTACATCTGTCCAGAACTGCTGAATGGCTCCGGCGATGACAGGACCGCGCCACACAACCGGGTCGGTTTCATTCTGCAGTAACAGGTTGATGGACATGACCTTGATGCCCATACGGGTTTCCATGGGGAATACGCCCCGGTCTGTCATCAGTGCGTGGCCGTGGAGTCCGAAGGTTTTGGGTATAGAAGGGCCGGTTACGTCAGCATCCAGAATGGCCACCTGTTTGCCTGCGCGCCGCAGCGCCATGGCCAACAGGGATGTGACCATGGATTTGCCCACACCTCCTTTGCCGCTGACTACGCCAATTACTTTTTTAATGTGACTTTCTTTATGAGCCGGCTTTTTGAAGGATGCCGGATCCTGCCGTTCGCCGCAGCTGGCACTGCAGCTGCCGCAGTCGTGATTACAATTTGCCATGATGAGTTCTCTCCTGAATTAGTATTCTGTGTGTTGCATATTTTACAGTAAGTTACTTAAGGAAACACTGATTAATTCGTCTGCACGCTGACCGGGGCTTTTTGTGACTGACTGCGTCAATGTCCCTCGACGCAGCTACGGCTGCGCCTTCGGGCCATTTCCTTGTCAGTCACAAAAAGCCCTCGGACATCGCACAAACTCATTTAATCAGCGTCTCCTTAATTACTTATCAAATCTCACTTCATTATTATCTTAATAAACAGCAGCGCCAGCACCACAATGATCAGGGGCTTGACGATTTTGTTCGCTTTGGTCAGCACCATGCCGGCCCCGATATATGCGCCGATGAAATTGCACACGGCGCCTGCCAGGCCCAGCTGGTAATCCACGTTGCCGCTGAGGATAAAAGTGATCAGTGCCGCAATGTTGGAGGTCAGGTTGGCGGCTTTGGTCAGCCCCGCCGCGTTGCGCACATCCAGCATGGCCCAGCCGGTGAGGGCCAGCAGTAAAAACGTGCCTGCCCCGGGGCCGTAAAAGCCGTCGTAGCCGCCGATGAAAAAGGCAATGATGGCAATCCGCAACGGCGTTCTGTTGTCTGTTCTATCCACGTAGGAGTTGGGGTCCTGGCTCAATCCCTTGTTGCGCATCACGTAAAACGCCGCAATGGGCAGCACGATGAGCAACAGCTTGTTGAAGACTTCATCGCTGATGAGCAACGTCAGCCGGGAGCCAATGGACGAACCGATAAACGCGCCCACGATGCAGATCAGGGCCGGGCGCAGTTTGATAAATCCGTTGAGGGCCAGGCGCGCGGTGGATACACTGGTGCCAATGGCCGAGCTGAACTTGTTGGTGCCCAACG
>CAJODT010000101.1 GCA_905233365.1 uncultured Succiniclasticum sp. | reverse complement strand
ATCTGCGCCAGCTCCTTTTTACCTAACGGATCAAACACCACGATCTCATCCAGCCGGTTTAAAAACTCCGGGCGGAAAATTTCTTTAATACCCTGCAGTATATTCTGTTTCTGATTTGCCACAGCGGTGTCCGCATCCGCCGCAAAACCGAGGCTGCGCTTGTCGCTCATCATCTCGGCACAGGCATTGCTGGTCATCAGGATCACACAGTTTCGGAAATCCACGGTCACGCCCTGCCCGTCAGTCAGTCGTCCGTCTTCCATGATCTGTAACAGCAGATTAAAAATATCAGGATGGGCTTTTTCGATTTCATCCAGCAGCACGATGGAATAAGGACGTCGTTTCACTGCGGAAGTAAGGCGGCCGCCTTCTTCATATCCAATATAACCGGGAGGCGCCCCTATCAGGCGGGAAGCGGTATGCTTTTCCATATATTCACTCATGTCAAAGCGCAGCAAAGCTCTTTCGTCCCCAAACAGGTTTTCTGCCAGCGCTTTGGCCAGTTCTGTTTTGCCAACGCCCGTTGGTCCCAAAAACAGGAAAGAGCCCGTCGGCCTGTGCGGGTCTTTCAGTCCTGCCCGGGCACGCCGTACCGCCTGGGCCACAGCCTTCACTGCCGCATTCTGCCCCACGATACGTTCATGCAAGGCCTTCTCCAGCTGCAGTAAACTGCTGGATTCCGCTGCATTCAGTCTGGTCAGCGGGATATTGGTCCATTGGGAGATAATATGGCGGACCGTGTCCGCATCCACGACCGGATCCCCCATTTCCCCGGAATAATCCTTGCAACTGTGTAACTTTATGGAAGCACAGGCTTCATCCAATATATCAATTGCTTTATCAGGAAGATTCCGGTCTGTAAGATAGCGGTCTGATAATTTTACAGCTGCTTCCAGCGCTTCTTCCGTTACACGCACATGATGATATCTTTCATAACGTTCACGTAAGCGTTTCAAAATTTTCAGGGCAGTCTCAGTATCCGGCGCGTCCACACGGACCGGCTGGAACCGCCGCTCCAGCGCCGCATCCTTTTCCACACTCTTCCGGTAATCTTCCAGCGTGGTAGCGCCGATTACATGAAGCTCTCCTCTTGCCAAGGCCGGTTTGATGATATTTGCAATATTCATGGTACCGTCGCCGCCATTCATCAGCATCTGCAGCTCATCCATAAAAAGAATGATTTTAGGGCATTGCTTGACAGCTTCAATAATATTCCGCAGGCGTTCTTCCAGTTCGCCCCGGTACTTGGCTCCCGCAACGACATAACCCAGTTCAAGGGAAAAAATAATTTTATCCGATAAAAACTCTGGAACTTCCCCATTAACGATCCGCTGGGCTAACCCTTCTGCAATTGCCGTTTTACCGACACCAGACTCGCCGATCAGGACCGGATTATTTTTTGTACGCCGACATAATATCCGCATCACATGCTCAAGTTCTCTTTCTCTTCCCAGTACCGGATCCAGCTTATCCTGACCGGCCAGTTCATTCAGATTGCGTCCAAAACCTTTCAGCAGTTTTAAGGCCTTCTGCATCTCTGCTTCTGCCTTTTCCCTCTTGGCCTGCGATTTGAATTTGTTCTTTTCCGGCAGGGAATGGGTCTGGATAAACTCTTCATGCATCATGACCTGTACGCGGTTCATGCTGATATTAAAGCGCGCCAGAACCCGCGAAGCAACGCAGCCCTCTTCTGCTAAAAGTCCCAGCAGGATGTGCCCGGATCCAATCAGATATAGGCCATCCGCATCGGAAAACGATTTGGCATACTGCATGGCTTCGGACGCTTCTTGCGTATAGCTGACGGGATTTGCGCCTTCGACGGACTTTCCCATCCAGGTTTCCAATTCCCCTAACAACGTATATTTATCTACACCGCAACGCAACAGAAGATGTGCTGCCTGGCTTTCCGGCTCCTGCAGCATCGCCCATAAAATATGCTCCGTACCGATCTCTTCCTGCTGGCGCTGAACAGCCGTCCGGCGCGCAGCAGCCAGAATTTTTTCTGCCAGGTCTGTATAGAAATGCTCCTTCTGTCTGCTGTCCTCATAGTAATCCCGTTCCGCCAGCCTGCGCAGCGGCTTGAAGATTTCTTCCAGTATGTTACGGGCTCCTTCCCCTTTTTGCCCGGCCAGAACCCCTTCTGCCGCAAACTCTTTGGCGCAGGATTCGCAAAGCCATTTGCTGACCCGTGTATTATTAATGACACATACTACATTTACTGTGGCTTCCCGTTTGCCACACCGTTCACATAACATCATATCCTCCCTGCCGGAATTATTATTGTCCCGGCACACAATCCCAAACTCTAAGTTTATCTTGTCATCCCGCATCTACCATACGTTTTACCGCCTGACGGAGAATCTGCCGTTTCTCTCTTTCCGGGATATCCATGATACCCATCAGATAGTGCAATAATTCAAATTCCCTGTCGGTCAGCATACGGTTTTCATGCCAATAATGTAAGATTTCGTCCACTGTCGGTTCCTCTTCCTGTTCTTCTACAGGCAAAATCCTGACAATACGGATAAATCCGCCGCTGCCCCGACGGGATTCCACCAGGTAACCTCTTTCCGGCGTAAAGCGGGTGCTCAATACGTAACTGATCTGAGACGGCGCACAGGAGAGCCGGTCCGCCAGTTCATTGCGCTGAACCAGCACCGCATTTTTGCTTGCCGCCAGTAATTGTCCTACAATAAAGCTTTCTATCGCGTCTGCCATGTTTTTCATCATTTTACCTGCTTTCTAGTTTCGCTTACACTCTGCTATAGCTTACCAATTACATCTCTATCGTTCAAAAAAATTAGATGGAACTAAATAAATTGTGTTGCGTTATATCTGATATTATATTTGACTTTTTGACTTTACGCAAGTATCTTTCTCGGAATTTCACAAACTCTTTTCATAACTATATTAAATGTTACACATTTAATATATAAAAAGACAAAAACGGAAAAGAACTGCCGCAAAACTTAGTGAGCGTTTGCGTAATTTTATGAGACAAAATGAGCCGGCCGCGACGAGACTGTCTGAGGGGCGAAGCCCCGAGTTTCGAAGTCGCAGGCGAGTGAGTCCATAAAATAGCAAACGGGAACGTTTTTGCGCAGTCTTTTCCGCCATGGATTTTTTAATAAAAGACTCTGAATTTTCTTTGACGTATTATGTTTTCGCCAGTTCCGCTTTCATGATACGCTTATAGGCTTCCACACCGGGCTGGTCGTAAGCGTCAACATCCGCCAGCTCCCCTTCGTAAGCAATACTGTACATCAGGAACATGAGCAACTGCCCGATGTAACGCGGCGCCAGTTCCGGCAGTACATACCGGGCATTCAACCTACCATCTTCCGTCAGGGCCGTTTCATTAGCTTTCAATGCAGCCTGCAACAGCACGTTTATCTCCTTGCCGGCATATAATGCAAAGGCTTTTTCTTTCGGGAACGGATTTGTTACTACAATCGTATCAGCAGGTTTTTCCACTTCCAGGAACTGGATCACTTTGTTGCGTTTCCCATCCTGATGCTGCTGGGTCATGGAATGCATATCGGTCGTGCCCACGGCTACTACCGGAGTCCTGCCGTAAAAAGCGGTTTTACCATTACGGTCCAGCCGTTTTCCCAACGATTCCGCCAGCAGCTGCACATACCACGCGCCAAGGCACTGCAGGGTATCGCCATAACCCATCAGTACTTCAATATCCGCCCCCAGTTTTTCAGCAGCCAGATATTTCAGAGAAGCATTCAGCAGTGCAGGATTATCCGCCCCTTCTGTAGCCAGGCAGAGTTCAGACATTTCCCGGGCGCCATCCAATAAGGCGCGGATGTCATACCCTAACGCAGCGCACATTAAAAGACCCGGATTGCTTAAGATACAGAAGCGCCCGCCGATCCCTTCCGGAATGCTGTAAGCAGGCCAGTTATTTTCCTGTGCCAGACGGTACAGCAGGGACTCTTTCGGATCCAGACCGGTCACTGCCGTCACATCAATGGTAAACCATTCCGGATGCGCTTTCATGTAGTTCAGCAACGCAGCGAAACTGGTCAGCGGCTCCATGGTGGTACCCGATTTGGAAATCGGCACCAGCTGGATATGCAGCGGACGTTTAACATGCTGCGCCTGCAGGGTCAGCTGGCGCATCAGGCCCTGCAAGGCCACGCCGTCCACATTATTTCCGGCAAAATAAATCTGCGGGTAACCGTTCCGTTCTTTTTTAGGGAGTTGATTCCAATAGGGTTTTGTCGCCAGATCGAAAATGACCTTATCCCCTAAATAGGAACCACCGATGCCGATGAACACAGCGGCGTCAACGGAATCTTTCCACTCTGCGCCTAATTCTTCCAAACGCCGCACCGAGGCTTCATCATTGGGGTTTCCTTCTGCAAGATAAGCCTGACGCGGAAAATAAACATGCTCCGGTGTTCCGTCCTTGGACAGATGCGCTTTGGAAAATCCTTCACCGCGAATGGCCCGTACTGCCTTTACGGCCTGTTGCATGGCAGGCTGCAGTGCCTGCAACGCTTCATCTGTAACGCGGCCTTCTCCAACCAGATTCTGATACTGAAACTGGAATCCGCCCTTGATTCCAACACTGCCTGTCAGCTTCATACTCTCTCCCTCCATTTTTAAATTTTAAATATTTATAGAATTATAATTTAACGCAAATTTTCAATCGAACCGCAAAACGCCATCCCGGAAACCGATACTGCTCCTGCTTCCTTTAATACAGCCGCCGCTGCTGAAAACGTAGCGCCTGTGGTAAAGATATCATCTACCAGCATGACAGATTTGCCCCGGACATTCTTTGTAACTGCAAAGCAATCCCGCAGATTCTGTCTCCTTTCTTCCGGAGACAAACCATACATAGGCAAGGTTCTCCGGGTACGGCAGAGTGCCTGGGTCCAGATTCCGCCAAAACCCTTTGCGCCTTTAGAAAACAATTCCGTCGGCAAATCAAATCCGCGTTGCCGCAATCGCGCCGCATCAGTCGGAATCCCGCTCCAAAGCCATGGTTCTCTTTTTCCGCGGCAAAAGACTTCTTGACCAAATGTCTGAAACGTTTTTTTATCTGTACAGTCTTTTTCTGCACAGGATGCATTTTTTCCTGCATCCGCCAAAAAATTTGTAATAACCCTGTGCTCTTCCAACTCCGTAAAAAGCAACTCTGTCTCTTCAGACAGCAGACCAAGCGACTTCGTATCCTGCTCAAATTTTATTTTATGAATTGCTTCTTTAATGATGTTTTCATATGCAAAAAAGAACATGCCCCCGTCTAAGTTTTCCACAGAAGGAAAAGCTTTCATCTGTAAAAGACCTTGCCTGCATTCACGGCACAGGAAACCTGCTTCGATTTCCACTCCGCAGCCTGCACAGCAGCGTGGAAATACAAACTCTTTTATTAACTGTAAGAACAATATTACAATTCCCCGCTTTCCTGTAACCTTTCCTTAAGCAGCGA
>CAJODT010000100.1 GCA_905233365.1 uncultured Succiniclasticum sp. | reverse complement strand
ACCTGCGCCGAAGAGGTGAGCAAGGGCAAGGATACCCTCAGCGGCCACTGGGAGATCGCCGGTGTGCCGGTGGATTTTGACTGGGGCTATTTTCCGGATCAGCCCCATTGCTTCCCGCAGGAGCTGGTGGATGCTATTGTAAAGGAAGGAAAGCTGCCCGGCGTACTGGGGGAAAAACTGGCCAGCGGTACGGAGATCATAAAGGAGCTGGGCGAGGAGCACATGCGGACGGGGAAACCCATCATCTATTCCTCGGCGGACAGCGTGCTGCAAATCGCCTGCCACGAAGAGAGCTTCGGGCTGGAGCGGCTGTATGATCTTTGCAAGCTGAGCTTTGAACTGGTGAAGCCCTATAAAATCGCCCGTGTCATCGCCCGTCCCTTTGTGGGTACAAAGGCGGAGGATTTTGCGCGGGTGGCGGCCCACCGTCACGATTACGCGGTGCCGGCCCATGAGGAGACGCTGCTGGATAAGCTGGTGGCGGCAGGGGGTCACGTGTACGCGGTAGGCAAGATTGCCGATATTTTTGCCCACCGGGGCATTACGAAGCATTACCCCGCGGCGGGGCTGGACAGGATTTTTGACGCTACCCTGCAGGCGGTGAAGGATGCGCCGGACCGGACGCTGGTGTTTGCCAATTTTGTGGATTTTGATTCTTCCTTCGGTCATCGCCGGGACTCGCTGGGCTACGGGGAAGGACTGGAGTATTACGACGGCAGGCTGCCGGAACTGTGGGCCCTGCTGCGGCCGGACGATGTGCTGCTGGTTACGGCGGATCACGGCTGCGACCCCACCTGGAAGGGTACGGACCATACAAGGGAGAAGATTCCGGTACTGTTTTACGGAGAAAAGGTAAAACCGCAGCAGCTAAGTCCGTTTAAAATCTTCAGCGATATCGGCCAGACGCTGGCGGAGTACCTGGGCGTGGGCCCGTTGGGACACGGTACGGCGGTAAATATTTGGAAAAAATGACAGAATAAAGACATAAATGTTTTGTAGAATTGTGTCAGATCCTGAGAGAATCATTTTTGCTTTTGTGAACGCGGGATGGACGTATTGTTTGGAATGCAGGGGGTGAGGTTCAGATGAAAAGAGTATGTATGCTTCTGGCGCTGCTTGTTGCGCTGTGCAGCGGCGTCGCCGGGGATATTTCTGCATGGGGTCCGGCTGCCTTTTTTGCTACGCCGAAGGCCCATGCCTTTGAGACGAAGCCGGTGAATTTTGTGGTCATCGACCGTACCGGCAGCGTGACCAGGGCGGATATGCGGGGCTTTGTCCAGATGGTGAAGATGGATTACCATGTTCCGTATTACCGGCTCATGGACGATAACACCAAAGCCGATGCGGCGGTGAACGAGATGTTTGCCAAAAACGTGAAACCGGACAAGGAAGCCATGAAGGCAGCGGCGGAACAAGCTGGCTGCGGGGCGCTGGTGGTGCTGGTGATCCATCGCATGGATTCGTACATGGTGCACAGCTTTGGACCCTTTGATGACGAAATTTATGTCAGGACCTTCGCTTATGCGGATATGTTTGCCTATAATTCGGATGGCAACAAGTTCATCCGCCGGTTCCTGCGGGAAGCCAATTTTACGCCGCTGGGGACACAGGAAGAACCGTCTGACACCATTAAATGGACGTTGGGTAATTTACTGAATAAAATGGAAGGGAAACCGCAGATTTAAATGCACACTGCAGGGACAGCCGCCGCAACCGGTTTGTGCTGTCCCTGTTGGCTGCATGCTGCGGGCAGGGATACCGTTATGCCAAAACCGGAAGAGTTTGAAGTGATCAGGGAGCGCCGTGCCAACTGGGAGTTTCTGCAGAAGCTGCCCCGGGAGCTGCACGGTTTTACCTTTGTGGAAGGCGGGGCAATGATGACCCGGCATGAGTTCCTGCTGGGTGCGTATGAGAATGCTGCGGCCCGGCGCCGGCTGGAACTGATCTATACGAAAGAGACCTTTGATTATGTGCCCATCCGCCAGGTGGGGCTGCTGCGCTACCGGGATTTCCGTTTTATCACCAGGGACAAGGATCAGTTCGTGGAATGGATCACCGGGAACATTGACCGGCTGGTGGAGGAAACGACTCCAACCTATATACCCCGGTCGAAGCGCCTTCTGAAGATGAAGGGGATCCTGGACTGGCATTTCCCGGATACGCTGCCGGACCGGGTAGGGAATTTTGTCAAATTCATCGGGCCCCAGTACCCTCTGGATTTTATCAACAATACCACGGTCATTCTGGACTATTCGGATTTTGAAGCGGAAAATGAGCTGATGTTTATGTATAACCGGGCGCGGAACGAGTTTTATGCAGAAAACAAGAAGCATATGATTCCCAATACGATGCACGAGTTTGATGCCAAAAAGCTGACGGATCTGGAGGAGCTGCTGGCGGAACAGCTGGAGCCGTATTTACTGGAATTGGGGAAAAACGAAAAGGGGAAGTAGCAGCCGGTTCGTTGCCGGGCGGCGATTCTTCGTTATTTCCTAAAAACACTTGACAGCAACGCAGAAATAACCTATACTAATAATGCTTGATAAAACGGCCCGGTGGTTCAGTTGGTTAGAATGCCGCCCTGTCACGGCGGAGGTCTCGTCCGGGTCGCCATGTATGCCTCGGTAGCTCAGTTGGTAGAGCAAGGGACTGAAAATCCCTGTGTCCACAGTTCGATTCTGTGCTGAGGCACCATGTTGCGGAAATAGCTCAGTTGGTAGAGCACAACCTTGCCAAGGTTGGGGTCGCGAGTTCGAGTCTCGTTTTCCGCTCCATTGTTTATAAAAGGAGCAATCCTTTTGATGTATGGGCGGTGTACCTACGCTGCCGTATACAGAGTATGTCTGGCGACATAGCCAAGCGGTAAGGCAGAGGTCTGCAAAACCTTTATCCCCGGTTCAATTCCGGGTGTCGCCTCCATATCTTCTGCCGAGGTGGCGGAACTGGCAGACGCACGGGACTTAAAATCCCGCGGGTAGAGATACCCGTACCGGTTCGATTCCGGTCCCCGGCACCAGCTGATCATACCTGTCTTTCTGAAAGGAAAGGCAGGTTTTTTGTTGCATTATAACTTCCTTTCCAATATTTAAACCGGGAACCCGCAGAATTAGCCGATTCCCGGTTTTTTCTTATCTTAACCTATAGTCATGCAGAGATGGTTCCCCAACTTTTCCCCATCGATAAAGGACCACCGAATGTCTTTCACGCAGCCCCTTATCAGCTGCAACGAAAGTTCATCCTTCTCATTCAGGCCGGAGGCATCCCCGGCAGCCGTGGCGGGTTTTGTAATGTCGAAAGGCTTTCCGTTGTAATCTGCCGTGATTGTCGCGGCTTTATTTTCCTTCGAATATTCCACGACCCAGCGTATCTCCGGGGGTGAAAGGCGGGGAAGAAGTACCTGGGCGCAAAGTTCTTCAAATACCAGCATGACGGACAGGATGATTTCTTTTGGAACGCCGTTTTTCATGCCAAACTCTTCCATCCTGGTATTGCAGCCTATGAAATCGAAGTCCGGGGAGTCGATACAGAGTTTCAGGCATTTGAGTTTCCGGATAAACCGCCGGGTCTTTTCCCGGCCGGGATTTTCAAAAATCACCTCCGGCGGCGCGTCTTCGTAAACCCCGCCTTCATCCATATAAAGGACCCGGTTGGAAACCCGGCGGGCCAGGTTCATGTCGTGGGTCACAAGCATCATGGTAGCCCCTGATTTTGCCACCCGGAGGATAACGGACTCCACTTCCCCCGTCATGGTGGGATCCAGGGCGGAAGTTGGCTCGTCCAGCAGCAGGATCTCAGGTTCCATGGCCAGGGCGCGCACGATCGCAATACGCTGCTTCTGCCCGCCGGAAAGCTCGTCCGGGTAACTGAAAGCCTTGCTTTCCAGGCTGACCCGGGCCAGCAGGTTCTTTGCCCTGTCATAAGCGGCCTGTCGTGGCATGCCCAGCAGATCTACCGGCGCTGCCATAATGTTCTCCACGACCGTAAGATTGGAAAACAGATTAAAGGACTGGAAGATCATGCCGATCTTTTGCCGCAGCTGATGGATCTGGCAAAGGGGAGACGTGATTTCTTCATTCCGGAAAAATATCCTGCCTGACGTCGCTTCTTCCATCCGGTTGATCATGCGCAGCAGTGTGGACTTTCCTGTGCCAGAGGGGCCGATGATGGCGATGACGTCGCCCTTCCTTACCTCCAGGTTCACATCCCGCAGGGGCGTGACACCGGGGTATTCTTTTTTCAGGTGTTCAATGCGGAGCAATACTTCCCGTTCCATCATAATCTCACCCCCGGAAGGATATCCTCCGGCATGCGCCGGGACGGGTCGAGCCTGGATAAGAGCAGGCCCGTAAGCTTCATGGTAAGGTACGCGAGAATCATATAGAGTATGGAAATCACGATCAGGGGCATGAAGGCGTCATAGGTCCGCGCCCTGATCAGGTCTGCCATGCGGGTCAGGTCCTGCACCGAGATATAACCCACGATGGCGGTGAATTTCAGAAGGTTCACGATAGAGGCCTGCCAGGTGGGGAAGAAGGTCCGCACCGCCTGGGGCAGGATGAATTTCCGGAAGGTCTGCCGTTCGGTGTAACCCAGGGCCAGGGCTCCTTCCGTCTGCCCCTTGGGCACGCTGGCGGTCCCGCTTTGGAGCATCCCCAAAACATCGATGCCCGTGGTCAGCGTAAACACTACGATGGCCACAACGTCGGCGCTCAGTCTGCCCCCGGCGAAGACAACATAATAGAACAGCATCAGCAGTACCATCACGGGCATGCCCTGCAGGAAACGGGAAAGCAGGTCGATGAGGGTATTGGCCCAGCGGTTTTTCTCGCGGTATACAAAACAGAGGATAAAGCCCAGCAGCGTACCCAACACGGTGGCCGACAGGGTGATAAGCAACGTGGTGCCCATGCCTTTGGTCAGCATCTTCCAACGGTCTTCCGTAATAAGGGTCCGGACAATGCGGCTCTTAAAAGACGAGATATAGGACGTAGCGCTTGCGTAATCCTTTACGAAGACCACTGTTTCATCCGTATAGGTAGGTTCCGAAAGCCGGAAGCTTTCCCCCCGTTCCTGGGTGATCTCTATCGCATTGATCCCCACGTCGTACTGCCCGGTTTCCACTCCCAGCAGCACGCTTTCAAAGGAAACCAGTTTCACCTGGTAATCGTAGCCGTATTCCGCGCAGAAAAGCGCAAAGAGCTCCACTTCAAACCCGGTGACTTTGTCATTTTGCAGATACACGAAAGGCATATTGATAGCGTTGGAGGCTGCAGTCAGCATACCGTTCTTCCCGGAAAGGGCCGGTTTTTCAAAAACCCATCCTTCTTTGGTGCCCCGCATCCATTTTTGGGTGAGACGGTCCAGCGTTCCGTCCCGGCGGCATTTCCGTATGAAACGGTCCATCTGGTCTCCCAGTTTTTTCCCTTTGGGAGTTTTGGCGAACAGATAACCCGATGGACTTTCCGCGACAGGCTCGGGCAGCAGCCGGACGCCGTCCACGCCTTCTTCCTGCAGGGTATTAAAAAAGACGTAATTCAATATGCAGGCGTCTACCTTGCCCTGTTTTACATGCTGGACCATATCCGCAATGGTTTCCATCTCTGTAAATTTGATGTCCGGATACCGTTCCCTCAGCCTCATCTCTCCCAGGGAAGGCCAGCCTCCCACTTTGGCCCCGGCCAGGTCGTCCAGCGTGTTGATCTCTTTTGCCAGTGCAGGTCTGGCAAGAAGCAGCAACAGGCATACGAACATGGACAGCAGCCTGCGATATATTCTCCAGCTCATGGCAGATGACACATCCCTTCCAGTTTTTTATATCTGTCAACTTTACAATTATATTATAACGCAAGAAACGGATCGTGGAAAAGGCAATTTAAAAAAGAGTTGGGCCGGCATGGCAGAAGTAAAGCTTCGTAACGGGGAGGCGGATTTCTGCTGGTTTTACCGCAAGCCCCGGGTTGCGAAGGCACAGACGAATGAGCCCGTGGAATTCCCGGTTTATAATTCAGTTGTGTACAGCTTATTACTTATGATATAATAATACAATTAACATGGGATAGTTTGCGCCTGATTTACCATATTTGCTATGAGAGCCGGAAGGCGGGCGCCTTTTATGGCAGGGTGCGACGCAGAATATTTGACTAAGTTTGCAGACGAATTAATCAGTGTTTCCTTAAAGACGGAGGGCGCGTCAATGCAGAAAAACACAGACTGGCTTGCCGGTGAAGCCTGGTTGCGTGAAAAAGCGCCGGAACTGCTTCCTTTTATCAATAAATACGGGCACTGTACGCTGGAGCCGGATGGGCTCGAACGGTATTTTGAAGTGCTGCTGACAGGGATTGCGGCCCAGCAGCTGCCGCCGGAGTCCAGCGGTAAGATCATGGACCAGCTGCGGCATCTGGCGGGGAACCCGGTGACGCCGGAGAAGCTGCTTTCCCTTTCGGATGAAACAATTGTCACCTGCGGCCTGACGGCCCTGAAGGTGACCTATATGAAAGAGTTTGCCCGGCTGGTGCTGGACCATGCGATCGATTTTGCCGCCTTTGCGGATATGATGGATGCCCAGATCGTCAAGCTGCTGAAAACGGTGCGGGGCCTGGGGCAGTGGACGGTTGAGATGTTTTTGCTGCTTTCCCTGTGCCGCCCGGATGTGCTGCCGGGGGATGATTTCCTGCTGAAAAAGGAGATGCAGCGGTTGTTTAATTTGAAAGAAGTTCCCAAGCGGGGCCAGCTGAACAAACTGATGGAAGGCTGGAGGCCCTGGCGGAGCCTGGCGGTATGGTATCTTTGGCAGCACAGTGCTGAGAGCAAAAAGAGGTAATCAAGGCTGCTGGACGCGTTTTGTAAACAGATTAGAAACAGAAATAGAGGTAAATCATGATTGATTTTTTTGAACAGGTGAAAGTCATTCCCCAGGTGAGGGAGAATTTACAGAAGATGGGAATCAAAACGCCCATGCCGGTGCAGCGGCAGGCGATCCCCGCCCTGTTGAAGGGAAGGGACGTGCTGGCCCGGGCCCAGACGGGAACCGGCAAGACGCTGGCGTTTCTGATCCCGCTGGCCCAGAAGATCGATCCGGCCAGGAAATACGTGCAGGCGCTGGTGATCACGCCCACCCGTGAGCTGGCCCAGCAGGTCAACGAAGTGATGAAGCAGGTGCTGGACGGGCTGGGGATCGCGACGCTGGCGGTGACCGGAGGCCGTGATTTCGAGACCCAGAAGAACAAGCTGGCAGGCAAAGCCCAGGTGCTGATCGGTACGCCGGGACGCCTGCTGGATCATATTGAAAAAGGCAATACGGATTTAGGCGGCGTAAAGTTCCTGGTGCTGGACGAAGTGGATGAGATGCTGGCCCAGGGTTTTATGGACGACGCGCTGAAGCTGATCGCCATGACCAGCCCGGAACGGCAGACCATGCTGTGCTCTGCCACGGTTTCGGAAGAGATCGGCAAGCTGGGGCGCAAGCTGACTACCAACTGCCAGGTCATCGACATCGATCCGGAAGAGGCGGTGGTGAAAGCCATTCAGCAGATCTGCATCCGAACTACAGAGGAAAAGAAGCCGGAGACCCTGATGCATCTCATCGACCGGCTGAACCCCTATCTGATGCTGGTGTTCTGTATCAGCAAGGAGCGGGCAAAAGAAGTGGACGCCTTTTTAGGGGAACATGGTTATAATGTGGGCCTGCTGACCGGGGATATGAGCGCGGCTAAACGCAAAACGGTAATGAAAGAGTTCCGGGATGCCAAAATCCAGATCCTGGCGGCCAGCGACATTGCCGCCCGGGGGCTGGACGTGGAAGGGGTGACCCACGTCATCAATTACGACGTGCCCCATGACGCGGACTGGTATGTGCACCGGGTAGGCCGTACCGGCAGGGCCGGTAAAGACGGCATTGCCATTACACTGTACACGCCGGAAGAACTGCGCTGGCTCCATAACGTAGAGAAAAAGCTGGGCGTGACGCTGGATAAGCAGACGGTGAACGGACGGAAGATCGTGCGTCGTACCCGGATCGCGTCGGCCCGGAGACGGGAAGCGGAACAGAAAAAGGAAGCTCCCAAATCAAGAGGGCGCAATTCCGTAGCGGATAAACGCCATGCGCCGAAGACGGGATCCAACCGCCGGCAGATCAGCCGCCAGGCGGCCCGGGAAGCGGCTATGGAATTAAAAGAGAAAGCAAAAAAGG
>CAJODT010000099.1 GCA_905233365.1 uncultured Succiniclasticum sp. | reverse complement strand
AGAAAGAGTTTGTTAAACTGGCGGAACTTGCAACGCTGGCCGCAGAAACAACCATTCCCGGCACCAGGGCATATTTCAGCCATCCGGACCAGGTGTCGGAAACCATCCAGCGCGTGTACCTATATGAAAAACAGGCCGTGAAGGTTTCCCAGTCCATCAAGCGTACCGTTTTCCATGACATGGACCACCTCAAGCTGTCGGAAAAATTCCATCTTCGCTATTTCGCCCTCCATATAGAAGACCTTTCTACCGCCGCGGTGAAAGTGGCCGAGCAGCTCTCCGTGATGACCATTAAAAGAAGTCTCTGATGCTTCCGGCAGCCCTCACCCTCCTCCTGGCCCTTCCGCTTCTCGCCGTTGGCGGTGCGCTTTCACAGATTAATTTCAATATCGTATGGCGCTATTTTTCCTGGACAAACCAGACCCTTGCCATGATCGTGCTCTGGACGGGCGCTGTGTACCTTTACCGTAAAATGGAAAACAAAATGGTCTCGCTCATCGCGGCTATCCCGGCCACGTTTATGTCGGTAGTTACCACCACATATATCCTTCAGGCGGGGGAGGGGCTTCGGCTCCCCACAAGCGTGAGCTACCCTGCCGGAGTCGTATTTGCCGTGGTTTTCCTGCTGCTTTATCTGAAATCAACCTTCTGGGGCGGTTCAAAGGATTCCTGACAGCAGTTTAAGGCTCTAATGTTCTGCTGATTACGCTTCAAATAAATAAGCATATAATGGCAGGGAAGCCGAAGTCGCAATAAAACGGAGAAACAGAATTTCAGTTGCCCAACGTTCCTACTTATGCTATAATATTTAAGTCAATTACATAACGTCCCTTGATTTATATTTGCACAATGAACAGGAGAGTAGCGCTTTTAAAGCATACAGAGAGTCCGGAAAGGTGGAAGCCGGATTGCGGAAACTGCGTGAAGTTCACCTGGGAGTGCCTTTGCTGAACAGGCAGCGTGCAACGATTATAATAATTGCAGATTTTGCAAAAGCAAAATGCAGAAATACAACAATCGTTCCACATAATTGCAAAAAGTAGGCGGAGCGTTTGCCGCGTTAAGGCGCAAGAGAACAAATTAGGGTGGTACAGCGGAATTTAACTTTCGCCCCTTCACAGGGACGGAAGTTTTTTATTTTTAGGAAAGCGTCAAGACATTGCGTTGCTGTCGCGTAACAACGTGTATCATTTTACGCAAAAGAGACAGCTTTCACAGGAGGCAAAAACATGAGTATGAAGGAGATGCTGCTGGAGCTGCGGGAAAAAGCTCTGGCAGACCTGGAAGCTGCTGCCAGCTCCCAGGAGTTACAGGATTTGAAAGTAAAATACTTGGGCCGCAAGGGGCCCATGACGGAAATTCTCCGTGGCATGGGCAAGGTGCCGGCAGAAGAACGCCCGAAGATCGGCGAGATCGTCAATCAGGTGAAGCAGACGCTGGAACAGTGCCTGAAGGACCGCACGGAAATTCTGCGGGCGGAAGCACTGAAAGCGAAAATTGCCAATGATAAAGTAGACATCACGTTACCCGGACGTAAACCGGCCAGCGGGCATCTGCATCCCATTACGCTGACCAACCGGGAAATCAAAAAGATTTTTATGCATATGGGCTTCGACGTAATTGAAGGCCCGGAGATCGACAACGATTACTTTAACTTTGAAGCTTTGAACCTGCCGAAAGATCATCCGGCCCGGGACATGCAGGACACTTTCTACATTACGGACAATTTCCTGCTGCGTACCCAGACCAGCGGCGTGCAGGCCCGCACCATGCAGAGCAAGGAGCCTAACACTCCCATCCGCATGATTTCGCCCGGCGCGGTGTACCGCAACGATTACGACGCCACCCATTCCCCCATGTTCCATCAGGTGGAAGGGCTGGTGGTAGACAGAAATATCAGCCTGGCAGATTTGAAAGGCACGCTGGAGACGTTCTGCAAGGAAATGTTCGGCAACGACGTGAAAATCCGCTTGCGCCCCAGCTACTTCCCATTCACGGAACCCAGCTGCGAAGTGGACATCAGCTGCGTGATCTGCGGCGGCAAAGGTTGTAATGTTTGCAAGCATTCCGGCTGGCTGGAGATCCTGGGCGCCGGGGAAGTGCACCCCAACGTGCTGGAGATGAGCGGCTACGACTCTTCCATCATGAACGGCTACGCGTTCGGCATGGGTGTGGAGCGCATCGCCATGCTGAAATACGGTATTGATGATTTGCGTTTATTCTTTGAAAACGACCTGCGGTTTATCCGCCAGTTCAGGTAAGGGAGGGATAGATAATGTTAGCTTCGATTGCATGGTTGAAACGCTATGTTGACATTGATGTAACTCCCGAAGAATTGGCTGAAAAACTGACCCGGGTGGGTCTGGAAGTGGAAAGCGTGATTCATCAGGGACAGGGGATCTCCGGCGTGGTAACCGGAAGGGTTACGGCCATTGAGAAGAATCCGAAAAGCGATCACCTGTGGGTGTGCCAGATGGATTACGGCAGCGGTGAGATCGTACAGATCCAGACCGGCGCCCAGAACGTAAAGCAGGGGGACATCGTGCCCGTTGCTACGTTAGGCGCGGAACTGCCCAACGGGATGAAACTGAAAAAGATAAAAATGGCGGACGTGTATTCCTACGGCATGTTGTGCAGTGCGGCGGAGCTTGGCATTGACAACAAGCTGCTGCTGCCGGAACAGCGGGAAGGGATCCTGATCCTTTCGCCGGACACGCCCATCGGTAAAGATATTAAAGAAGTGCTGGGCCTGAACGATACGGTGCTGGATATTGACTTAACTGCCAACAAGCAGGACTGCTTCTGCATGACCGGTATCGCCCGGGAAGCGGCGGCGGTATTGGGGAAGACGATGCGCATGCCGGATACCAGCGTTAAAGAAGCAGCGGGCGGCGACATTCATGATATGCTGCGTGTTGCCATTGAGATTCCGGAGCTGTGCAGCCGCTTCACCAGCCGCGCGCTGAAAAACATAAAGATCATGCCCTCTCCGGACTGGATGCAGAATGAACTGCGGGCCTGTGGCGTGCGTCCCATCAGCAACGTGGTCGACGTGACCAACTATGTGATGATGGAACTGGGACAGCCCATGCATGCGTATGATTATGATACGTTAACAGGCCATGCGCTGATCGTTCGCCGGGGCAAAGCCGGCGAGCATCTGCAGACCCTGGACGATCAGGACCGGCCGCTGACACCGGACATGATCACCATTGCAGATACGGAAAAAGCTGTGGGCCTGGGCGGCGTTATGGGCGGTCTGATTACGGAAGTAACGGATAAAACCACGACGGTTATTCTGGAAGCTGCGGCCTTCAACGGCCCGTCCATCCGCCGTACATCCAAGGCGCTGGGCCTGCGTAGTGAAGCGTCCATGCGTTTTGAACGTGGCGTAGACATTGCCAATTGCCACCGCGCCCTGAACCGGGCGGCTCATCTGCTGGAAGAGATGGGGGCCTGCGAAACGGTCTGCGGCATTGCGGACGCGTATCCCGTACCTTATAAACCGGCCGTGATCACGGTTACGCCGGAGATCATCAACACCCGGATCGGCGTGAACATTCCCAAAGAGGAAATGGTAAATATTCTGAACCGCCTCCAGTTTGCTGTGAAAGAAGAAAACGGCGCGCTGGTGATCACCGCTCCCACCTGGCGTCAGGATGTGACCTGCGATGCGGATATTTCCGAAGAAATAGCCCGCATGCATTCTTACGATAAAATCGAAAGCCATAATCCGGAACTGGCGCTGCGCCAGGGCAAGGAAGATCCCATGGAAGAGGTGAAGGGCGAAGCGGAAGACTATCTGGCTTCCGCCGGTCTGGACGAAGTGATGACCTACACATTCATTCATCCGTCTTTCGTGGACAAGATGATGCTGAAAGCGGACGATGCCCGCCGCAACGCGATCAGACTGATGAACCCCATCAGCGACGAGTTCGGCGTGATGCGTACCACCATGCTGCCAAGCCTGCTGAACACTGCGGCGTATAATCTGGCGCGGCAGGCGGAAAGCGTGAAGATCTTCGAAGTGGGCCGGGTGTATCTGCCCAAGTCCCTGCCGCTTACTGAGCATCCGGAAGAACGCCGGGTGATTGGCGCAGTGATGAGCGGGCGGCGCAATGAGCTGACCTGGACCAGCGGCAAGGACAGCGTGGACTTCTACGATATGAAGGGCGTAGTGGAAGGACTGCTGGCGAAGATGCAGCTTGCAAATTACGAGCTGGCTGCCTGTGAAGAAACCTACATGCATCCGGGCAAGAGCTGCGTCGTAAAAGTTGGAGATAAAGTCATCGGTTATTTTGGCTGTCTGCATCCTACGGCTGCAGCCAACTTCGATGTACCGGAAGAAACCTATGTGCTGGAACTGGAACTGTTGTCTCTGGCCGAGTCTGCATTGCGTGTTCCCCAGTACACGCATCTGGCGAAATTCCCCGGCACCAGCCGCGACATTGCGGTAGTGGTTCCGAAGAATATAACCATGCAGGAACTGGAACACGTGCTGCGTGCCAACGCCGGCGAACTGCTGAAAGGCATCCGCGTCTTCGACGTATACACTGGCAAGCAGGTAGCAGAAGGCTGCAAGTCTGTTGCCTTTAACCTGACCTTTCAGGCAGAGGACCGCACCCTCACCGACGGTGAGATCGACCCCATCATCAAAAATGTGGTGGAAAAAGTGGCGGAAGCTTATGCGGCAGAGCTGCGGAAGTGATGGTGTGTTAATACGGTGAGTTTCAGGGGCAAGCCGAAACAGAAAAATATTCAGAAACACTTGCCCCCATATTAAAATAAAGGTAAAATATATAGTGGTGAGTTTATTTGAGAAGTTTGCGTTTCTTTCCCAAAAGAAAGTGGCGGACGCGCTTCTCGGCTGCCCTGTATGGAAGCGCTGATTAATCAGTGCTTCTGCTAATCCGGCCTCACGGCCTTAAGAAGGGAACAATTTATATGGAAAACAAAGAACGTTTGGTAGGTACTGTATCCAGAGGCATCCGTTTACCCATTATCCGTCAGGGCGACAACCTGGCTGACATTGTGACGGACAGCGTATTGAAAGCGGCGGAAAGCGAAGGCTTCGCGCTGCGCGACAGGGATGTCATCTCCATTACGGAGTCTATCGTGGCCCGCTCCCAGGGCAACTATTGTACCGTAGATGATATCGCGGCGGATGTGAAAGCCAAATTAGGCGGCGAGACCATCGGCGTCATCTTCCCGATTTTATCCCGCAACCGGTTTGCTATTTGCCTGCGGGGCATCGCCAAAGGCGCGAAAAAAATCGTGCTGATGCTGAGCTATCCTTCCGACGAAGTAGGCAACCATCTCGTCAGCTGGGATCAGATTGACGCATCCGGTGTCAATCCCTTCAGCGATGTGCTGACCCTGGAAAAATACCGGGAACTGTTCGGGCCGACGATTCATGAATTTACCGGCGTGGACTATGTAGATTACTATAAAGAACTGATGGAATCCTGCGGCGCGGATGTGGAAGTAATCTTTGCCAACCATCCGGAAGCCATCCTGAAATATGCGGACAAGATTTTGAACTGCGACATCCACACCCGTGCCCGCACGAAACGGATTTTGAAAAAAGCCGGC
>CAJODT010000098.1 GCA_905233365.1 uncultured Succiniclasticum sp. | reverse complement strand
GCAATGTCACGATAGGTCATCACCTTGCCCGACGCGTCCCGTTTCCAGGAACCCAGGTGGACTTCATAAATCAGCATGGGGTTATGGTAGGAATCATAATCCTTCCGGCTTTTTTGCCAGCCCTTGTCATGCCATTGATAATTCAGGTTCTTCACAATAGAAGCGGTGTTCGGACGTAACTCCGCAGCAAAACCATAGGGGTCGCTTTTTAAAATGACTTCTCCCGACGCCGTTTCAATGGCATATTTATAGGTAGAATTTTCTTTCAGTCCCTGAATATAGGCGACCCAGAGACCGATACCTTGTTTTGCTTTTTCCATCGGGTTAGCTTTTGCATCCCAGCCATTAAAGTCACCCACCACGCTGACCGCCCGGGCATGAGGCGCCCAGACGCAGAAGCGAACACTGGATTTTTGTTTCCAACTGGTAAAATGGGCGCCAAACAGCCGATAACTGCTATAGTTGGTTCCCTGATGGAAAAGATAGGTACTGTACGCATCAATCGCGCTGACTCGCATAATTCTTCCTCGTTACTTCCTAAAATTATAAACTGAAATTCAAAATTTCAGCCAACCCGTTGCCGGGGCTTCCGCCCGGCGCAAAGGCTAATAACACTACCCGAAGCTTCTTTAAATTCTTTCCGGTGTTAAATGCCAAATCTCTCTTGCATATTCCTGAATAGACCTGTCACTGGAAAAATGTCCCGCATGAGCGATGTTCACAGTACTGGAACGGAACCAGCCGTCCGGATCCCGGTAACGCCGTTCAATTTCCTGCTGGGCCGCACAATAGGGTTTAAAATCTTTCAATACAAAAAACTCATCATTACGATCCAGCAACGCTTCCCGCAGTTGTCCGAACATGGGGTTTTCTTCCATTACTTCCAACACACGGCGGACATCCGCATCATTGTTATAAATATCCCAGGAAGAATAACCTCCCTCCTGATAATAGCGCTGGACTTCTTCCGCACGCAGGCCAAAGATCACACTGTGTTCGTCCCCGACCTCCTGATGAATCTCCACATTGGCACCGTCCATGGTCCCCAGAGTAATGGCACCGTTGAACATAAATTTCATATTGCCGGTACCGGATGCTTCCTTACTGGCTGTGGAAATCTGTTCGCTGACTTCAGCGGCAGGAAACAGCTTTTGTCCCAGCGAAACATTATAATTCTCCAAAAATACTACTTTCAGTTTGTCCGCGACCCTGCGATTCTTTTCAATCAGCTTCGCCACGGTATTGATCAGCTGAATCGTAATTTTCGCTTCGCCATAACTGGCCGCAGCTTTTCCGCCAAAAATAAATGTGTGCGGTACTATGTCCATATTGGGATTCTCCAGCAACTGCCGGTACAGATGATACACGTGCAGGATATTCAGTAGCTGCCGTTTGTACATGTGCATCCGCTTGACCTGGATATCAAAAATGGAATGCGGATTTAACGTTATATTTCTTTCTTTATATAAATACTCTGCCAGAAGCTCTTTACGCCTCTGCTTCACTGCAGCCAACTGTTCACGAAAAGCCCTGCTTTCCCCGAAAGGTTCCAGCGCAAGCAGTTTTTCCGGTGCATGAATCCAACCATTGCCAATCGTATCACAGATCAGCTCCGTCAGCTGTGGATTGGATTCCATCAGCCAGCGGCGATGGGTTACGCCATTGGTCTTATTGTTGAACCGTTCCGGGAACCAGGTATAGAAGGGGCGCAGCGTATTGGTCTTCAAAATTTCCGAGTGCAGCTTTGCCACGCCGTTTATGCTGTGGCTTCCCACCACGGCCAGGCTGGCCATGTGCACCTGGTTATCCCAAAGGATCGCTACATCCCGGGCAATGTCATCCCGGCCGGGAAAACGTTGGCGTACGGCTTCCAGCCAACGCCTGTTGATTTCATCCACGATCAGGAAGATACGGGGCAGCAGTTCCTGGAACATGGGTACAGACCAGCGTTCCAGCGCTTCAGGCATAATCGTGTGGTTCGTGTAAGCCACAGAATTTGTAGTAATGCGCCAGGCATCTTCCCAGGCCATCCCTTCTTCATCCATCAGAATACGCATCAGTTCCGGGATGATCAGGGCCGGATGGGTATCATTGATATGCAGGGCAATGTAACGGTCAAATAATTTCAGCGAGCCATAATGCTTTTCAAAATGACGCACAATGCTCTGCACTCCGGCGGAAACAAAGAAATATTCCTGCATCAGCCGCAGCTTGCGACCTTCATAGGTTGTATCATCAGGATACAGGAAACGGGAAATCTGTTGCGCCTGGTCCTTATAATGAAGGGCCTTGCGATAATCACCGTAACGAAGCTGGCCATACATGTTTTCCCGTGTATACTCTGCTTTCCAGAGACGTAACGTATTCACCGTGCGATTCTGGTAACCCAGGACAGGTACATCATAAGGTACAGCCCGTACCGTATTATAATGTTCGTGTACACAGACCAACGCCCCACCTTTTCCCGGGCGCATATAGGCCTGCCCGCCAAAACGGACTTCTACAGCTTTATCGGGTTTTTTTATTTCCCAGGGAAAGCCGTTACGCAGCCAGGCATCCGGCAACTCCACCTGCTGCCCATCGATGATGCGCTGATCGAACAGCCCGTACTGGTAACGGATGCTGCATCCGTGTCCCGGCAACTGCAGGGCTGCCATGGAATCGATATAACAGGCGGCCAGGCGGCCCAGGCCGCCGTTGCCCAGGCCGGGATCCGGTTCTTCCGGAATAATTTCATCCAAATCAATACCAAAGTCCTGTAAGGCGCTGCGGCACGCTTTTTCCGCATCGCAGTTCAACAGGTTCGTATTCAGCAACCGGCCTAATAAAAACTCAATGGAAAAATAGTAGACCTGACGGACTCTTTTGTGATTATAAACCTTTTCCGTCTGAATCCAGTCGTCGCTAATCAGATCCTTGACCATAGCAACAAGGATCTGATATGTTTCTTTTCCCGATAACTCCTTTACGGATTTCTCAAACAGGACTTCTGCTTTTTTTATAAATAATTCTTTAAACTCTTTTTTGGTTTTCCAGGTTCGCATAGTCTGATTTTTACCGTACCTCGTGTTTAATAATACACAACGGCTCCTTTTCTGTTCCTTCTAATACTGCCTCCGGCTGAATATCCCTGTCCTTGTCACAGATTACATAATCCAGGACCGCGTCCTCTCCTACATTGGTATTCTGCATGATGATACTGTTACGGATCACGGCGTTGCGACCTACCCGTACTTTACGGAACAGGATACTGTTTTCCACCGTTCCTTCAATAATGCAGCCATTGGCTACCAGGGAGTTTGTTACGCGGGCCTCTTCCATATATTTTGCCGGCGCTTCATCTTTGATTTTTGTATAAATCCGGTTATCCTGATGGAAAATTTCCCGCCAGTTTTCCAGCTTCAGCATATCCATGCTGGATTGGAAGTAGCTGTCAATGGAATTGATCCGCTTGGCATAACCTTTAACAGAAAATCCAAAAATGCGTAGATTGTCTACATTATCTGCTAATACTTCGTTTAAAAATTTCCATTTTCCACCGAAATTCGCCCGACGAATCATCCGTAGGAACAGGTCGCTGCTCATCAGCACAGCTCCTAAAAACAGGTTTTCGTCTTTTTTTATGCCATCACTCTTTGTCATGCCGGTAACATGTCCGTTTGCCTTTGTTTTCAAAACGTAACCTTCGCCCGGACAATCTGCATCCTGCTTTTTATATACAAGGGTAATATTCGCATTATGTTTGCGATGGAAATGCAATACCTCTTCGTAATCAATATTTGCTACCACGTCGCAGCCGGAAAGCAAAATATATCTGCACTGCCCGGCCTCTACGTAGCGCAGGTTCTTATAATAACTGTAAATATCACCTTCCTGCGGATGCAGAAGTTCATCTTCTTCATCCATGGGCAAATAATATAGACCGTGCTGCTTACGGGCCAGATCCCACTCTTTTGCGGAACGTACATGATCCAGTACCGAACGGGAATGGAAAGGTAATATTAGTCCAACCGTATCAATGCCTGCATTGACCATGTTGCTCAGCGCAAAATCCATGAGACGGAATTTCGCACCGAAAGGTTCGGAAGCCAGCGGGCGTTTTGCACTCAACTCTTTCATCGTATTGGGGCACTGTAAATTAATCAATCCTAGAATATCCGACATTTTATTTTGCCCCCTTTCCTTTTGCTTCTGCTTTTACTGTTTCATCATTCCCATATACAGCAACCTCTGCACTGGTCCCCTGAATCTCTACCCTGGCACAGATGCGGCAGCGTTCTCCAATAATGGCTCTGTCGATTACCGCGTCTTTCTCAACTACAGTTCCCGGCAAAATTACTGAATTGGTAACCTTTGCCCCCTCTTCAATTACAACATTATAGAAAATGACCGAATGGGAAACCTTGCCGGAAATGGCCGCACCCTCACCTACCAGTGAACTTTGCAGCTGGCCTTTCGGTCCTACATAATGGGGTGGGAAAGAATGGTTGCCGGCATATATACGCCAGTTCGGATCGTTCAGGCTTAAAAGCGGCTCATCTGCCAGCAAATCCATATTGGCCTGCCACAGGCTTTCAAAGGTTCCCACGTCTTTCCAGTATCCTTCAAAAGGATATGCATACACTGGCAGTTTATCCGCCAGCATGGCAGGAATTACATTCTTACCGAAATCGTGGTCTGAATCTTTCCGCTTTGCGTCGGCTATCAGATATTCCTTAAGTACTTCCTTGTTAAAAATGTAAATTCCCATGGAAGCCAGCGTGCTTTTCGGATTTTTCGGTTTTTCCTCAAATTCATTGATCCGTAGATTTGGATCCGTATTCATGATGCCAAACCGTGAAGCTTCTGATAACGGTACCTGTATCGTACTTACCGTAGCTTTGGCTTTATGTTTTTTGTGGAACGCCAGCATTTTCGCATAATCCATAGAATAGATATGGTCGCCTGATAAGACCAGAACATATTCCGGATCAATCATATCCATAAAATTCAGATTCTGGTAAATAGCATCCGCCGTTCCCTGATACCAGTTGGAGGAATCCTTATCATTCATATACGGGGGCAGGATAAAAGCCCCTCCATGTTCGGAATCCAGGTCCCAGCTGCTGCCGTTGCCGATATACCAGTTCAGCTCCAACGGCTGGTACTGGGTCAAGATACCCACTGTACTGATTCCGGAATTACGGCAATTACTTAATGTGAAGTCGATGATCCGGTATTTTCCGCCAAATAATACCGCCGGTTTTGCTACATTTTTTGTCAAAACGCCTAAACGACTCCCCTTACCGCCTGCCAGTATCATAGCCAGGCACTCTGTTCTTTGCATAGAATCATCCCCTTACGCACAGATTTATCCACTATATATATTATAGCATAAACTGAGGTAAGAAAGATACATTAGTTTGTGCATTGTTTTTGACTTATCTTTATTTTGCCACAAAAGTTCAGTTCCTATATATCTGATTGCCGTATCAAACCAAAACTGATCCAGAATAACTACCAAAACCTCTCTCATTACACATAGCAAAAGCCCCCGCACGTGAGCACGGGGGCTTCGTTGTGACCGGCAACAATCTATCCTCCCAGGCCGCTTCCAGCCCAGTACTTTCGACGCGTGAGAGCTT
>CAJODT010000097.1 GCA_905233365.1 uncultured Succiniclasticum sp. | reverse complement strand
CATTCAGGTTTATGAAAAAGGAGAAACGCAAATGAAAAAAACTTCCCGTACCCGCAAACTGATGAAATCCGTTGTCCTGAGCCTGGCGCTGGCCGCTGTAAGTTTTGCAGGCGCAGCTTTTGCCGCTCCGGCCGATGCAAACGCTGCGGCCGTCATGGCAAGCCAGATGAAGAACTCTTCCATTACCGAACTGACCAACGATTCCCGCGTGTTCAAAGTGGATAAAAAAATCCAGACAAAGATGGTCCGTTTCCAAAACCGGTACGGCATCGAAGTTGCCGGCCACCTGTACCTGCCGGAACATTTTGACGCAAACAAAAAATACAGCGCCATCGTGTTCAGCGGTCCCTTTGGCGCAGTGAAAGAACAGTCTTCCGGTCTGTATGCCCAGGAAATGGCAAAAAGGGGATTTGTAACCGTCGCCTTTGACTGCTCCTTTACCGGAGAGAGCGGCGGTAATGTACACGACGTGGCTTCCCCCGATATTTTTACGGAAGACTTCCATGCAGCGGTTGACTTCGTGGGTCTGCTTCCTTTCGTTGACAAAGAACGTGTCGGCGCCATGGGCATCTGCGGGTTAGGCGGTATGGCTGTTACCGCGGCGATCAACGACGTACGCATTAAAGCGGTGGCAACGTCTGCCCTGTACAATATGAACGACAGCATCCGGAACCACTATAAGGGAGATTACTATACTCCGGCCCAGCGGGAAACCGTGAAAGGATATCTGGCCGAGATGCGGTGGAAAGAGGCGGAACTGGGCAAAACGCTGCCCGGTTACCATGAAGTTGCCGTCGGGGCAGACGGAAAAGCCGTTCACGCAACCGGTGAAGGCGTAACGCTGCTTCCCAACAAACTGCCGGAAGGGGCAGACCCTGTGACCACCGATTTCTTCAACTACTATAAAGGCCGTGCGTTCCATCCCCGTGCCATCAACTCCAACGGGATCTGGTCTTCTACCACGCCGTACGGATTCTTTGACTTCGACCTGATGGCCCATGTGGAAGAACTGAGTCCCCGTCCGCTGCTGCTGATCACGGGTGACAAGGCCCATTCCCGTTACCATTCCGAAAACGTTTACGAACGCGCGCAGGAGCCGAAGGAACTGATTGTAATGCCGGGCGCGACCCATTGCGACCTGTACGATATCTATGAAAAGATTCCTTTCGAAAGACTGGACGGGTTCTTTACCAAACACCTGGGAAAATAACATAAAATAAAATCAGGGAGGCTGCGTTATTCGTACAACCTGAAACTGATTAGACAGCTGTGGATTTGTTTTCCACGGCTGTTTTTTTGCAGGAAAGGTCCTGGCAAAGTCGTTGACAGTTGTAAAAAAATTTGTTAAAATTTAGAGGTTAGCAAAAGCTAACCGGAGTTTGAACTATACGTACACTTAACATTTTCAGGAGGTCCTATGTTATCCACTGTCTGCTTCGCAAACTACCGAATTGAACCCGGCACCAAGTTGCGTACTCTCATTGAAGTGCCGCATACGCTGAACGCGATTCCCGTTACGTTTATCAACGGAAAATATGACGGTCCCACTGTGCTTGTTACCTCCGGTGTGCACGGCAGTGAGTATCCCGGCATTGCCGCTTCCATGGAACTGGGCAAGGAATTAAAGCCCGAAGATATCCACGGCTGCCTTGTCATCATGCACCCTGTAAACGTTTCGGCCTTTTGGGCGCGCATGGCAGAGATCTGTCCCGAAGACGGGCTGAACCTGAACCGCGTCTTTCCCGGCAATTCTACCTTCAGCCGCACCTATAAACTTGCTGATTTCCTGCTGAATGAATTTATTCTTAAGGCTGACTACTATCTGGACCTGCACAGCGGTGATCTTCAGGAAGATCTTCACCCCTATGCTTACTTTCCCGGAAACGCTTCGGAAGAGGTCAACAATAAATCCCGCGAGCTTGCCAGCCTGATCAACGTTGAATACATGGTTCGCTCGACTGCTACCACGGGCGCGTATAACTGCGCGGCGCTGCACGGTGTGCCCAGCATCCTTGTAGAGCGGGGCGGTACAGGTTTCTGCTGCCGTGAGGATATCGACGAATACAAAGACGATGTCATGCATGTCCTGCAATATGTAGGCATGATTCCGGAGTATGACCACGGTCATTTCCACACATTTACACCCCAGGAGCTGACCAAGATTGAGTACCTTGAAGCTACAGCGCCGGCGTGCTGGTATCATGCAAAACACAGCGGCGAAATGATTGAAGAAGGCGAACTGCTGGGTTACACGACAGACTTTTTTAACGAGAAGCAGGAAGAGTTTCACGCTAAATTCAGCGGTGTGATCCTGTATATGACCCCGTCGTTTTCTGTTACCCCGGGCCGCGTGCTCTGCGCGTATGCTGAGTTGCCTGAAAACTATGTGCCTCAGGCTCCACACACTCACGTCCATACCCATACGTTACCGGAAAAGACGAGTAAGTAAGACGGAGGCACATTAAAATCAGTAGATGTACAAGTTCATGTTTTTTACTATAACCTCAGTTTGCAAAATAAACAATCCGTGTTATACTGAAGTGTCACAAGAGTGACGCGTTTCGCAGAAGCGAAACCCGAAACCGGTTACTAATAATTGACGATTTGGCTATGAAGGCTTACTGTCGCAAATGCAGACGGCTTCATGGCCTTTTCTTTTTGAAAGAAACTGTAATAAGGGAAGCGGGGTACATCTCATGACACAAATCAGCGAAAAGAGTATCGTTCACAGGAAAAATGCAAAAGAATTTATAGAAGATTACTGGACGAAACGCGCGCCGGGTTTCAAAAGCCTGCGCCGGGAAGAGCTGCAAAGCGAAAAGATGCGGCAATGGCAGGAGGAAATCTGTCGTCACCTGCCGGTGGGGAAACCTCTGAAAATATTGGACATCGGCTGCGGCGCCGGTTTCTTTTCCATACTGCTGGCTGCGAAAGGCTATGATGTCACCGGCATCGACTTAACAAAATCCATGATTGACGAAGCTGCCGCGTTAGCTGCGGAAGAGAAATCCAATGCGCGCTTTCAGGTAATGGACGCGGAAAAGATGGGCTTTCCTGATGAAACCTTTGACGCTGTTGTTTCCCGCAACGTGACATGGAACCTGCCTCATCCTGAGAAGGCTTATGCGGAATGGCTGCGCGTCCTGAAAACGGGTGGACTGCTTCTGAATTACGACGCGGAACACGGCAAGTATCATCACGGTAATTATGAAAAAGAAGCAGTTTACGCCCACAAGGACGTAACCAGAGAAATGGTGGAACAGTGCCACCAAATCTATCACATGCTGGACATCAGCATCTTTGACCGCCCCCGCTGGGATCTGGATATATTGGAGAAACTGGGGGCAGGTGCCTGCTCTGCCGATACAACGGTAGGCCGGCGGCTGTATCCGAAAAAAGATAAGTTTTACGATCCGGCTCCGCTGTTTGGCATTGTTGCAGTAAAGTAAAATAATCTTTTAGGTATGTTTTTATTTATAATTAGTTCAGCAGCTGTGGAATTTATTTTCCACGGCTGTTTTGCTATAATGAATTATAGATGAGACTGTTAAAGCGATTTGGGAAATCCGGTTTGAAGGGGCAATTAAGCATGAAGCGAAAGAAGCGCGCTGTTGTAAATAGAAAACTGTGCGTTGCCTGTGGAAGCTGCCAGAAGGTATGCCCTATGGGAGCAATCCGCGTATATAAAGGACTGTACGCGCAAACGGACGAGGTTCGTTGCATCGGCTGCGGACGATGCGCAAAAGAATGTCCGGCTTCTGTGATTACGCTGGAGGCGCGGCATGAAAACTGAAAAACACTGGTACGATTATTTATGGATTGCGGAACTGATTTACTTCAGTCTGGGCTTCTTCAACATCCTTTTTGCCTGGGTTGGGTTGTGTATGTTTTTCATCCCTTTGATTTTGGCGCTGGCAGGCTGGGACAAGGCGTATTGTAACCGGTATTGCGGCAGGGGCCAGCTTTTTGCCCTGTTGGGTGGCAGGCTGAAACTTTCCCGGTATCGCAATGTGCCGGGCTGGCTTCGCTCCCGGTTCTTCCGTTACGGTTTCCTGCTGTTTTTCATGGCCATGTTCTGCAACATGCTTCACGTGACATGGCTTGTGTTTAGTGGCGCTGAGAATCTGCGGCAGGTGGTGACGCTGCTCTGGGTTTTCAAATTACCCTGGCAATGGGCCTACAGCGGAGCGGTTACACCCTGGGTCGCGCAGTTCGCCTTTGGCTTTTACAGTATCATGATCACGTCTACGGTATTGGGCCTTATTTCCCTGCTGCTGTGGAAGCCCCGTTCCTGGTGCGTGTATTGCCCCATGGGAACCATGACGCAGTTAATTTGCAAAGCAAAACATGAGTGATTGCAATTTGGTAAAAGGCAGATACGAGGAAGCAGTAAATCTTGCAAATGTTTGGCAATAGTTTTTTCAGAAAGAATTGGAGTTCAGAAAGAGTTATTCCAGTTTGTAAAGGAGAGCCCCGTAACATGAACTACAGGATTATCGACAAGGAAACGTATTATCGGAAAGGTGTCTTTCGTCATTTTTCCGAAGACTGCAAATGCTCCACATCGATGACAGCCCGAATTGATGTCACGGATCTTGTGGAGTATTCCCAAAAAACGAATACAAAGTTTTATATCAATTTCCTGTATATCCTCTCCAAAGTGATGAATTCGAGAGAGGATTACAGAATGGGCTATCTCTGGCAGACGGAAGAACTGATCTGCTATGATGTAATCAATCCAACGCAATACGTTTTCCATGACGACACGGAGACCTTCACGCTGGTTTACACAGAATACTGTGAGGACTACGCGGCGTTTTATGCCAACGCGTTACAGGATGCAGAAAAAGCAAAGAAGACACGGGAATACGGGCTGGATATGGAAAATCATCCGAACTGGTTTGATGCTTCCTGTATTCCGTGGCTTTCCTATGATTCGCTGCATATTGAATTGCCGGACGGTTATTTGTTCTTTGCGCCGATTGTCAACTGGGGAAAATACCGCAGGGAAAACGGAAGGCTGTTTATGCCGGTAACCGTACGTCTGAATCACGCCATAGCAGACGGGTACTTAGTTGCCAATGTTTATCGCCTGCTGCAGCAGGAAATTCAGTCGTTTGTACAGCAAGAGGCGTAAATCCGGGCTTGTCAGGTTGTTTTAACAGATAGATTATCGACAACCCACGGATTGACTGAAAGGAAGCAAGTAAAGGATGACAGAGCATGGAGTACATTCATCATTATGATTCACCACTTGGCGGCATTACCATGGCCAGCGACGGAAAAGCCCTGACCGGATTATGGTTCGACGGGCAGAAATACTTTGGCAACGGCCTGGATAATAATATCCGGGACGAGAGTCTGCCTGTGTTTGATCAGACAGATCAATGGCTGGATATTTATTTCAGTGGCAAGGCCCCCGGCTTTACTCCTCCGCTCAATATGAAGACAACGCCGTTTCGGAAGGTAGTTTGGGAAATTCTTCTTACCATCCCCTTTGGTAAGACCATGACCTATGGAGAGATTGCGGACAGAATCGCAAGGCAAAACGGTTTATCCCGGATGTCGGCGCAGGCGGTCGGCCAAGCGGTGGGGCATAACGCAATTTCGCTTATTATTCCGTGCCACCGTGTTGTCGGAGCAAACGGCAGCCTGACCGGATATGCAGG
>CAJODT010000096.1 GCA_905233365.1 uncultured Succiniclasticum sp. | reverse complement strand
ATGGAAGCAATTGCAGCTTTGCGGTTGCCTGTCAATGTAATCGGCATTATGGCCTGTGCGGAAAATATGCCTTCCGGTTCGGCCCAACGTCCCGGTGATATCATAAGGGCAGGCAGCGGCAAGACGATTGAAGTGGATAACACGGACGCGGAAGGGCGGCTGGTCCTGGCAGATGCCGTGTGGCACGCCTGCCGCCAGGGCGCAACGAAAGTAGTTGATATTGCAACGCTGACCGGCGCGGTGATTATTGCGCTGGGAGAACACACGTCAGGTATTGTAAGCAATGATGAAACGCTGGCGGAGGAAATCAAAAAGGCCGGGCATCGCGTGGGAGAAAAATGGTGGCAGTTGCCCTACCTGGAAGAAGCAGAGGATATGATAAAAAGCAGTTGTGCCGATCTTAAAAACAACGCGGGCCGTCCGGCAGGTACCATAACGGGCGGCGTGTTCATCGGACAGTTTGTAGATAAGGGAATTCCCTGGGCACATCTGGATATAGGCGGAACCTCTTCTGCGAAAAAATCAGAAGGGCATCTGCCAGAAGGCTGCACTGCATTTGGAACGGCCACGCTGATAGAATATGCGCGTACACTTTAAACAGCTATTTGTTTTAAATAATGCAGCAGAGAAAAGACACGGGCAAAAGCACATAAATCCGTGGAATAGCAATCGTTGACAGATTTGCGAGGCCTTTTTCCTGACGGTATTATTTATGAAGGTGACAAACTATTAAAAGTCAAGAGGCTAGAGATCAATTTTTTTGATAGCTAAAAAAGAGCATAGCAAACAAACCATCTGAAATCAGCGTATTTCAGATAGTGAGAAAAGTACTTAGAAATGTGATGTTTGATTAACGCAGAGACTGCGCGTTAAAGTCAATATTCTTCCTCTCCAATGTGAATATGACACGCAACAGTTTCTTGACAACATGAGACATGGCGACCCGATGGGGTTTTCCCTCAGCCCGCTTTTTGGCGTAATATGCAGCAAAGGTTATGTCGAACCTGATCAAAGGCAGAGCACAATTCAGCAAGACATACCGCAGTGTAGACGAACCGCGCTTCACCATTCTTCCGCCGTGGCTTTCGGTGCCGGAGTCATTGATTCCAGGTTCGAGGCCGGCGAAAGCAAGTAACTGAGATGGTGATGAAAAATTTGAGATATCGCCATATTCCGCGTAGATTACTGCTGCTGATAAAGAGCCGATGCCAGGGATCGTCATGTACCGCGGATGGATCTCCTCAATAAGCCCGTTGATTTCTGATTCCAAGTAAGAAATCTGGTCAGCCAAACCGCGATAGAGTGTAAGAAGGCAATGAAGTTCCGTTTCAAAAATGGAATTACATTCTCCTACAGAATTAGCTGCCAACATTTTTAATTCAAGGAATTTCTGTGGTGAGAACTTGCCGCGTGAAATTTTTCTTAGTTTTTCATACGAGGCTGTGTTCAGGTGTGACATTTTTTCCGCTGTGCCATAGGTTTCCAGCAGATATAAAGCGGTTTTACTGAAACGTTCCTGAAAGAATGGCTTGAATTCAGGGAAGGTATGGTCAAGCACATTAGTAATCTTAACCAGATAAAGGGAACGTTGTCGGACAAGCCGGTCGCGTAAACGGGTTAGTGACTTTAAGGAGTAAGCGTGGTAAAATCCTGTTGAATGGGGTTTGTACTCTACGGTCATGAGCCAGCGCGCGATGGCTTCACAGTCAATGGGATCTGTTTTAGTCCGGCGTAGCGTGGTGGATTTCTTGTACTCGCTGATGAGAACTGGATTAACTTCCATAAAGCTGTGGTGGGCTTTCTCAAGGAAGAGTTCAAGATTGAGGGCATAATGGGATGTAGATTCAAACCCTATTCTTATGTCCTCAGGTTTGCCAAGGGAACGAAGGGAATGTAGTAACAAATCGAAACCATCTTTGTTGTTTAGGAAAACAAACTTTGAGACGACATTTTGGTCAACTGCGGAGAGGATGCAGCAGTCGTGTTTGTACTTTGAGATATCGATCCCAACAAAGTACAGAGCCATAGTAGAACCTCCTAAAAATTAGAATTTGGCACTGTTGTCTTCCACAGGGAACCCGGCTGTGTAATCACGTAAATGGAAACGTCAAGCGTTAACAAACTGATTAACAGTAATAGACGGTAAGCTGTGGTCTGAGTCACCTCATACCAGTCAAAGCTGTAATACTATAGAAACAGATCCACAGTGCCGTTATAAATATATCAGATATGGAATTACATTACCCAGAAAATCTGGGAGAAAGGAAAAAATCCAATTACCACTTCCGATAATTGGATTATACGTAATGAGTATGAGGGGATTTGCAGACTTACACATACACAGTTCTTATTCCGACGGCGTGTATACGCCCGGGGAACTGGCAGCCATGGCAAAAGCGGCGGGCATTACGGTGTTGGCCCTGACGGATCACGATACCTTAAAGGGTCTGCCGGAAATGAAAGAAGCAGCCGCTTCCCTTGGGATGGGGTTTATTCCCGGTGTGGAGTTCAGCGCGCGGTGGGAAAACCGGCAGGTACATGTGTTGGGATACGGCATTGACCAGCATAATGCATTGCTGCTGGAACGGCTGGCGGATGTCCGCAACGCCCGCAGGAACCGTCTGGAAAAAATAGTAAAGCGATTGCGCGAAATGGGTATGTATGTGGATATACCCATACCCGAGGAAGGGCACAGGGCTGTAGGTCGTCCCCATATTGCCCGTGCCTTGGTGGAACAGGGTTACGTGCGGACTGTCCAGGAAGCATTCGATAAATATATCGGGGAGGGGAAGCCTGCCTACCGGCCCCAGACGAAAATGACGCCTCCGGAAGCTGTCATGCTGATCCATCAGGCTGGCGGCATTGCCGTACAGGCGCATCCGGAAGAAATCGGCGACAGGGCGCTTGCGTTAAAATTGTTGGGCGCGCTCGCTTACGATGGATTGGAAGTGTACCATCCCTCGGCGAAAGAAAAAGCAGTTGAAGACTTCTGGCTGCAGGTTGCCAAGGATCGCAACTTTTTGATTACCGGCGGCAGTGATTATCACGGTAATGCAGGCCGTTTTCCGGAAAAGTTAGCTGATTGGCGTGTGCCTGTAGAAAATGTGCAGGTTTTTTTGAGAAGGTTTGATCTGTAATTAATTATTGGAGAAGTATCATGGAAGTTATCGCGTTTGTAGGTCCCAGCGGTTCCGGGAAAAGTCATCGCGCCATCGGGGTTGCGCATCAGTATCACTGTGATGCGATTATTGACGACGGGCTTTTGATTCAGGGCACTAAAATTTTAGGCGGTACCTCTGCGAAAAGTGAACAGAATCGCGTCCAGGCCGTTAAACGCGCTATCTTTTATGAAGACAGCCATGCTTCTGAAGTACGTGAAGCGCTGGCACGTTCCGGTATCCGTCGCATTCTGATCATTGCCACGTCTGACCGTATGATCCATAAAATTACGGCGCGACTGGTCTTACCTGAACCGTTAAAGACAATTTATATAACAGACATTGCTTCCAAACAGGAGATCAAAAAGGCTCACGAATCCAGACTGCGTTACGGCAAGCACATTGTTCCCGTACCGACGGTGGAATTAAAACAGCACTTCGGCGGCTTTTTTGCAAACCTCCCTTATAACATTTTTTCCAAAAATAAAAATGTGCGCCAGGAAAGCCGTTCTATTGTGCGCCCGGCGTTCAGTTACTATGGAGCTATTTTAATTTCTGACTATGTAGTTGAAGATATTATTAACCTTATTGTCCAGCGTATGGTTGGCGTGGCGAAGATTCACTACATCCATGTCCGCCGCCGCACGGATAACAAAGGCCTGTCTGTCCATGTGGAGGTTAATCTGTATTACGGTGTCAAAGTGTTTGAAGTATCGCGTCTGTTGCAACGGAAAATTAAAACAAGAGTGGAGTCTATGACAGGTATGCATGTGCAGCGGGTCAATATTTCCGTACGAAGCCTGGAACTGCAGAACTGTTCGGCCCACATGCAGGCGCTGTGAGAGGAGGAATAAATGGGAACTATGTTTCACGTTTCAATACAGAAAAAAATCCTGTTCCTGATTTTTGTAGCGCTTGCTGTTTTTGGTTACGTATCTGCCAGCCGCAGTTACCAGTACTATCTGGATGCTACAATTGAACAGCATAAACGGCTGGGCATTTCTACTTCCGCGCTGGTTGCCAGTGTGATTGACGCCGACCGGGTTCAGAATTTCATAAAAAACGGGGAGAATGCCAGCGGCTACGTGAATACGAAACGGCAGCTGGAAATCATCCGCGACAGCTCGCCCAACATTAAGTACGTTTATGTTTACAAGATTTTACCGGACGGCTGCCATGTGGTGTTCGATCTGGATCCCGATCCTGCCACTGCCGGTAAGCCGGGCGATGTGGTAAAATTTGACGAATCCTTCAGGGAATATCTGCCAACGCTGCTAAACGGGGGCAAGATCGACCCGGTCATTTCAGACGATACCTATGGCTGGCTGATGACTGTCTACACACCGGTGTACGATCTTGATGGCAAATGTCAGTGTTATGCAGCAGTGGATATTTCTATGGAACATCTGCGGGATGATTCGGAGCGTTATTACAACAGGCTTGCCCAGGTTTTTTCTGCTCTCCTTCTGATTATTCTGCTGGTAGCCGCGATTATGGCACACCGGATTATCACGCCGATCAACTCTATGGCAAAAACTACGGACGGTTTTGTATTTGACAATGAAAAGGCTCTTGCAAACAACCTGGAAGAAATCCGCCGCCTGAACATCAGTACCGGCGACGAAATTGAAAATCTGTACCGGGCTTTTGTGAAGATGACCAATAACAGCGTTCAGTACGTAACAGACATCAATCACAAAAACGAGACGATTCGCAAGATGCATGACGCGTTCCTGATTACGCTGGCCGACATGGTGGAAAACCGCGACCAGAATACCGGGGATCATATCCGCAAAACTGCATCTTATGTAGAAATCATTCTGAATGAATTGAAGAGGGAAGGCGTTTATCTGGAGCAACTGACGGATAAATATATCCAAAACGTGGTAAGCTCGGCGCCATTGCATGATGTTGGCAAGATCAATGTATCTGACGTGATTCTGAACAAGCCGGGCAAGCTGACGGATGAAGAGTTTGAAATCATGAAGACTCATACTACAGCTGGAGGGAAAATTATTTCTTCCCTTATCGATAAAGTACCGGATTCAGATTATCTGTATGAAGCAAAGAATCTGGCTATGTATCATCATGAAAAGTGGAACGGGAAAGGTTATCCTTCCGGACTTGCCGGGGAAGATATCCCGTTGTCTGCCCGTGTTATGGCTGTGGCGGACGTGTTCGACGCGCTGATCTCCAACCGCTGTTACAAGAAAGGGTTCCCCTATGACAAGGCGTTGGGTATTATTCGCGAAGAACGGGGCAGGCAGTTTGATCCGAAAATCGTTGACGCGTTTTTTGCGGCAGAAAATCAGATACTGGAAGTCGCCGACAAATTCACTGAAAAGGAAAAGCAGGAGACAATGCTGTAGAATTTTCCTGACGTATGCGCCAATATTTTTTAATGCGATTGTTCCTGTTTCTAAAATTTTAAAGCAGTTATGCAAATAAAAATCGCCCTTACTCTGAAAAATATTCCAGAGCGGGGCGCTTAAATTATTTTGACAAATGATTTATTACTCTTCTTCCTGTGCAAAATAAAACGCGGGAGAAGGATAGTAGAATTCACAGTGATTGAAAGCATTGGTTTCGGTTGTGAATTTTGCCAGTACAGCGCGGGAGACTCCTTCTTCAAAATCAATGACATTGTTTTTGTTGATGTTAGCGTCTTCAACGATGACCAGAAGATACGGATTGGCCACGGGCGCATTCTCCGGAAGCTGGC
>CAJODT010000095.1 GCA_905233365.1 uncultured Succiniclasticum sp. | reverse complement strand
CCAGGAACGCAAACACCTTCACCTTCAGCAACGGCACCGTGCTTGCCAAGGCCGAAGGCACGCCAGACCAGTACCGCTTCATCAACGCTGGTTCCAGCGGCGTGCCGCAGGATTACCGGATAGGAGACGAAGGGGGAGCCTATAAAGAATTAGGTTTTACCCCTGTCCTTGCAACCGAAGGCGATTGTTTCGCCCGTGTCAAAGTCCGCCTGCTGGAACTGTACCAGTCCATGGACATCATCAAAGGCTGCGTGGAAAACATGCCGGCCGGAGACATTGCGGTTCCGGTGAAAGGCTTCCCGCCTGCAGCGGAATATTTTACCCGCGTGGAACAACCCCGGGGCGAAGCGGTGTATTACGTAAAAGGCAACAAGACTAAGAATCTGGAACGGTTCCGTCTGCGTACGCCGACCAACGCGAACATCCCGGTGCTGGTAAAAATGCTGCAGGGCTGCGATCTGGCGGATGTGCCGAACATTATCCTGACTATCGACCCTTGCATCAGCTGCTGTGAAAGATAAAAACAGGCAGCGTGGTGTCACTGTATTTTCTGAAATTATATTGTTAGCAAAAACGCTAAATCATAAAACGAGGAGGTCTGGCGATGAGTTTTATGTCCTTTGCCAGCGAGATGCTGGGCAATCTGTTTAAACCGCCGGCAACCAGTCAATATCCATTTAAACCGAGAAAAGTGTATGAAGCAGACCGGGGCAAGGTTATTAACGATATCAACAACTGTATCTTCTGCGGCATGTGCATGCGGAACTGTCCGTCCGACGCCATTACGGTGGACCGGAATGCCCGCACCTGGAAGATCAACCGCTTTGCCTGCGTGCAGTGCAAGGAGTGCGTGACAAACTGCCCGAAGAAGTGCCTGTCTATGGATACGCAATATACGGAGCCTGCTACCGAAAAAACGGAAGAAGTGCTGCAGGGACCGCCGCCTCCGCCCAAGCCTCAGGTGGTTTTGACGGAAGCACAAAAGGCTGCCATCGCCGCGGCCCAGGCGAAAAAAGCGGCGGCACAGAAAGCGGCTGCGTCCAACAATGCATGAGTATCCTGTTACCGTACAGATCGTGGACATCGCTTCGGAAACTGCAAGAAAGAACAAAGGACGGGTGCGCCGTATTGATTTGGTAGTGGGAGAAGATTCCGGTTTTATCGGCGAGTCCATCCAGATGTATTTTGACGTGGTGGCGGAAGGTACGCTCTGTGAGGGAGCAAAGCTTGTTATTGAAGGCGTGAAGCCCCAACTGCGTTGTGACCATTGCGGAAAACTGTTTGAGCGGAAACGCTTTTCCTTTCAGTGTCCGTTTTGCGGTGGAGACGGAAGCCCGACGGAAATTGGGAAAGAATTCTACGTGAAAAGCGTGGAACTGGAAGTAGAGGACGAACCTGCTGCGGACACAAACTCCACTTCTTGACAGTTATCTTTTTCCTTGAATGATTAGAGTTGGAAACGGAGGAAGGATTCCAATGCATATGATGAAAGCGGATGTGATGGTGGACATCCACGCAAGAAACAACCATATTGCGGAGCATGTCCACGAACATCTGGCGGAACATAAAATTTTCGCGGTGAATATCATGGGGGCGCCGGGAGCGGGGAAGACCACTACTCTGGAAAACCTGCTGAAACATCTGGATGTGCCCGGGTATGTCATCGAAGGCGATATTGAATCGGATATCGATACGGAACGGCTGCGCAAGCAAAACATCGCTGCAACACAGATTAACACCTTTGGCGCCTGCCATCTGGACGCGCCACTGGTACACAATGCCATCCATGCGCTGCCGTTTGACAAGCCTGGTATTTTGTTTATTGAAAACGTGGGCAATCTGGTTTGTCCGGCGGAGTTTTCTATCGGCGAAGATATCAAGCTGCTGCAGGTCAGCGTGACGGACGGCAGCGACAAACCTTACAAGTATCCGCTGGCCTTTGAAAAGGCAGACATTATTGTGCTGAACAAGATTGATCTGCTGCCCTATGTTGACTTTGATGAAGAGTTTTTCATGAAAGGCATCCGGCATCTCAATAAAACGGCGCCCGTGTTCAAAGTCAGCGGCAAGACCGGGGAAGGTTTCGCGGAAGCAGCTGCGTGGCTGAAACAACGGGCAGGGTTTTGAGTTAGTAGTTGAAAGAGAACGTGGCTATGAATTACAGGATTGTCGATGGTCTGGACAAAATGAAATTCGAGGACATCGTCAGACTTCTCCGAATGACATACTGGGCAGACAAGCGTCCAATAGAGAAAATCGAAAAATCCTTACGGAATTCATCATGCTATGGCTTATACCTTGATGATAAAGATAAGCTTGTCGGTTTTGCCAGAGTTATCAGCGACTATGCTACGACCTATTATTTAAGTGATGTAATCATTGATATGGAGTATCAGCACAAGGGACTGGGAACTGCTCTGGTATCATATATTAATTCTTTGCCGGAGTTTTCAGGGCTTCGTGGTTTTCTGATCACACAAAACGCCCATGGGCTCTATCGAAAATTTGGTTATGAAGTTGTGAATGACCGGGTAATGGTTAAGGAAACTCAGCTTAATTCATCAGCACACAAAGTTTTCTGATTGGCGTCTTCTAAAAACTCTCAATTGCTGAAGAACAGATGTAGCTTTAATACTATGACACGACAACTGACAGCAGAAATAAGTGTATATGGAAAAGTGCAGGGGGTCGGTTTCCGTCCCCTTGTTTGTCGTTTGGCGGAAGAAAATGCGTTAACGGGTTTTGTGCGCAATGAGGGCACCCATGTGGAAATTTTGGTGACAGGTGAGCCGGAGAAAATAGAAAAACTGTGTGAAAGCCTGCGCAATGCTGCGTTACCGGTTCATGTAGAAAATCTTGTGCGCAGGGAAGTTTCGCTTCAGAAATTTTCAACCTTTACCTCTGTGCCAAGTACGGAATCGAAAGAAGTGAAACTTGTTTCAGCTGACATTGGCATCTGCTCCCATTGCTCGCAGGAATTAAAAGAAAAGGGAAATCGCCGTCAGGGCTATTCTTATATTTCCTGTGCGCAATGCGGGCCGCGTTACACGATTATCCGCAAGCTGCCTTATGACCGTGTTAACACGACTATGGATCAGTTTGTTTTATGTGATGACTGCGCCAAAGAATACACTGACATGCAGAACCGCCGCGGGCATGGAGAAACAATTTCCTGTTATCATTGCGGGCCGCAGTTGCTGTGTGTTGTGAAAGAAGAATATAAAAAAGTTGAAAACATTTTCACTGTTTCCGGTTCTTTGGATAGGCAGGCGCAAGATAAAAAAATTATTGCCCTTGCCATTGAATTGCTGAAGCAGGGTCAGATCATCATGGTCAAGGCAGTGGGTGGTTTTAATCTGGCTTGCCGTGCTGATAAGGCAGACGTTGTAACGCGCTTGCGGGATTTGAAAAAAAGGATGTCAAAGCCTTTTGCAGTGATGGTTACCGATGTGGCACTGGCGGAAAAGTTTTGCTATATATCTGCAGAAGAAAAAACATTGCTGCAGTCAGCGGCCCGCCCGATTGTATTGCTTCAAAAAAAGAAAAGCAAAAATGATTGGCTGGCGGAAAATGTGACGGACGTTTCTGATCAGGTGGGCGTGTTCCTGCCGGCTTTGGGTTTTTACAGCGAACTGGATGTTGATTTTCCGTTTATTGTTACCAGCTGCAACTATACGGGGCAACCGATTATTTATAAAGATGAGGAAGCACAACGGTTTTTTGCGGAGCATGCAAACATTGCCGCACTGTTTACCTATGAACGGGAAATCCTGCGCCCTGCAGATGATGCGGTAACACGCATCGTAAACGGCAAGGTGCAGGTGTTGCGCCGCACGAAAGGGTACATACCGGAACCGGTAGCAGTTTTTATGAGTAAAAAGAATTGTGATACTGCTGATTTGATTTTGCTTAATAAATCCGGAGTGACTAATCATGATCAGGAAATTCCAGCTCCTTTCAACCATAAATTGCTGAAAGATCAGATTTTAGCAGTAGGCGCCCAAATGGAACCGGGCTTTTGTCTGACAGCAGAGGGGCAACTCTTCCCGGCTGAAATCCCGGGTAATATATCACTGGAAAAGACGGAAAACTTTTTTGCTGAATCTGTAAAAGATTGGACAGAACTTCTTTCCATTAAGCCGCAGGCAGTCGTGGGTGATTTGCATCCCGGTTACACAACTACGCAATGGGGAAAAGAGTTTGCAGAGAAAAACGGTTTGCCTTTTTATCAGGTGCAGCACCATCACGCTCATGCTTTATCGGTGATGGCGGAGCATAAACTTACAGGGAAGGTATTGGCGGCCTGCTTCGACGGCACCGGCTTTGGTACCGATGGAACTGTCTGGGGCGGGGAGTTTCTGCTTTGTGAAGGTTCCGGTTTTACACGGGTCGGCCATTTGAAATCTATCCTCATGTTGGGCGGAGATGTTTCTATGCAGCAGGCGTGGAAAACAGCATTATGTCATCTGGCTGCGGCAGGTTTGCATAGTAATGATTCGCGTCTTGCAATAGTGCAGAAAGCGTTGCAGCTAAATGTTAATGTGATTCGGACCTCCAGTATGGGGCGATTGTTTGATGCAGCGTCCAGTCTGTTGGGTCTGGCTGATTTTAATTCTCATCAGGGTCGTTGCGCCATGGACTTGGAGTCTGCAGCACGGAGCGCACTGATGGAAAAAACACAACCGCTGTCGCTTGCGTTTAAAAAAGAAAAAACTGAACTGGATGAAAATAGGAATACCAACGATAATACAGATAATACATACAGAGAAATTATTAATGCAAACGATGATGCAGAAAAGAATTTGAAAAAAGTCATTTATGATCCCACGCCGCTATGGAAAGTGTTGCTACAAATCAAAAGAGAACGTAAAAGTATTTGTGCTGCTGCTTTGGGTTTTCATTATGCTGTTGTCGACATGGTAACAGACATGGCGGAACATATAGCTGTTAATCAGGTTGTTTTGGCAGGCGGCTGTTTTGCAAACCGAATTCTGTTGGAAACCTGTACACGGGAATTGCATAAACGGGGGTTTCAGGTTTTTTATAATGAAGCGGTATCCCCCGGAGACGGAGGCATCAGCCTGGGTCAGGCGTATTACGGATTACTGAAACATGAAGAGATATCTTTTCCGTAAAGTTAGTGAAATGAGTTTTGCAGAGCTTTAGTAATTTGTTTTTGATGCTTGCTTTTGCGTTATTATAGTTGCAGAAGGTAAATCAGATATTGTTTTGGTTCATTAAGGAGTTCAGTATGTGTGTAGCATATCCGGGAAAAGTTTTATCAATAGAAAACAATCATGCCCGCGTTGATTTTACCGGTTCGGTTGTGCCGGTGAACATTTCCATGGTATCCGTGCAGCCCGGCGACTATGTGCTTGTTCACGCCGGTATGGCGATTCAGAAAGTGGAAACGGAAGAAGCAAAAGAGTGGATTGCACTGTTTCAGGATTTGGAGGATGTAAGCCGTGCGTGAAAAAGAACTGGCAGTTTTTTTACAACAGTATAAAGGGCGTCCGCTGAAGCTGATGGAAGTGTGCGGAACCCATACGTCTGCATTATATCGAACCGGACTGCGGCAATTGCTGCCGGAAACGATTACGCTGGTGTCCGGTCCGGGCTGTCCTGTCTGTGTGACGCCGACGTCTTACATTGATAAGCTGGTGGAATATGCTTTTACTCCCGGCTGTCAGGTGATGACCTTCGGGGATATGCTGGCGGTACCGGGCAGCAAAATGTCGTTGGCGGAAGCCAGGGACCAGGGCGGTGCTGCGGATTTTTTCTATTCGCCGGAAGAGATGTTGGAAAAAGCCAAAGCCCAACCGGAAACATCTTTTGTTTTGGCAGCGGTAGGCTTTGAAACAACTGCTCCGGTGTGGGCGACAGTTATTAAAACGGCGGC
>CAJODT010000094.1 GCA_905233365.1 uncultured Succiniclasticum sp. | reverse complement strand
TTAATTAGCATATTTGCAGGTAAATATTTGTTGTTTCGCAACAGTCGTAGTGTTTGCTGCGGCTGTTTTTTTATGGAAAAGAAAAGCTTGGCAAATTTACGTAAAGTCATAAAATCTGCCGAGGTTATAGTTTCAAAACTTTTTTTTGCTTATAAAAATTTTGTTGAGGGGGGAATTTTTTCTCCTTGTATTATCATTCGCCTCGTAATGCTACGTCTTTTTCGATTTTTTCTTTCCAGTCTTTGGGGAGAGCTTTTTTTGCGCAACGCATGTAACCCATGGCTTCATCCAGCACTTCGTAATTTAATGCGACTCCCCTTCTATCGGATTTGTGCCGTACGGCATGGCCTGCTGAGATTCCGATTCTTCCCGCCGCGCTGATGGCGTCGATGTTGGCGCCAAGGAATAGGAACTCCCAGTTGTGTTTCTCCTGCATCCGTTTCACCAGGCGTTTCACTTTGTCCAGAGTATATTCTCTGCTGGAATTTTCTTCCCCGTCAGTGGTGATAACTACAATAGTGTGTTCCGGTTTTTCATTTTCCGACAACCCTTTCTGTACTCTACGGACATGCTTTACACTTTTGGCTACTGCATCCAGAAGGGCGGTGCAACCCCGGGCGTAGTATTCTTTTTCGGTGAGAGGCTTAACGTTTTCCAGTGGTACACGATCGTGAATTACATTCATCTCACCGTCGAACAGAACAGTGTTTACAATTGCACTGCCTTCGACGTTTTTCTGTTTTGCAATCAATGAGTTAAATCCGCCGATAGTTTCTGTTTCCAACCCGCTCATGGAACCGCTGCGGTCTAAAATAAAGAGCATTTCCGTTAATCCTTTTTTCATTTGAGTGTCCTCCTTCATGATTTGAGATAATAAATAAGACTGCAAGGTTTTCCTTACAGTCTTATTGTAAATGAATATTAATTTGTCGTGGTCGCCTGTCGGGCGACATTTATTTTGCAAGATTTTTATAATTAAATTGTTGTCAGACCAAAGTCTTCCAGAATACCATTGACTTCCCAAACGTCCCGTTTGTTGTGGGAGATGCAGTAGGCAATGACAAGATCGGTCAGTTTACTGCGGGATAGGGCAAATCCTGCTGCGTTTAACAGTTTATCTGTTTCTTGAGGAGAAAGCTTTAAGCCCAGCGCCAGCCGGACTGCTGTGTATTTTTTAGGCTGATAATGAACGTTACTTAAAATTTTTGAAAAAAGTTTCCGGTCAAGACAGGCGCAGTTGTAAACTTCCGGAGCGTCCTTTTTTTTCTCCCTCATAAAGCGAATCACCATTTGCGTAAAGGTTTCTTCTGTAGGGAAATCTTCCTTGCGCGGCGGCTTGGAAAATATGTCACGGTCGGTTTCCATGTAACGCGTCTTGGAGTTAAAAGAGAATAAAGACTTACTCTCCTGAGGGACGGAGCCAGAGGCCTGGAAGCGGGTTTCTGATTTCACAGGTCTCGCACATTCTTCTGCAATGGAAACGTCTGGGGTGATATCTTCTGCATCAAAGTGGTAATGATTCCGGATATATTCCGCCACGCGTTGGAACGTAGCTGCATCGGGAAGTTCAAAGGACGCGGTCCGGTTCAAAGCATGTACATATCGTTCTCCAGTTCCCTGATACAGCACAATATAAACTTCCATATCTGCCTTTGTTTCGTTCAAAAAACGCTGGCAGGTGTCATAGGCGATTTGCAACGCGTCGTCATAGGGGTAGCCGTAAGCGCCGGCAGAGATGAGAGGAAAGGCTACGGTTTTGCAGTTGTTCCGCAGCGCCAGTTCCAAAGAGCGCAGGTAGCAGGAAGTCAGCAACATTTTTTCATGAAAGTTGCCGCCCCGCCATACGGGTCCTACTGTGTGGATGATATATTTTGCAGGCAGGTTGAAGCCGGGAGAAAGTTTTGCCCCGCCGGTGGGACAGCCGCCCAGGGTTTTGCAGAAGGCATGCAGCTCAGGGCCGGCCGCCGCGTGGATGGCGCCGTCCACACCGCCTCCGCCCCTCAGTTCGTTATTGGCTGCATTTACAATGGCATCTACTTGTAATGTGGTGATGTCTCCGCGAATAAATGTTACAGACATAATGTTCCCCTTTACGCAGCCGGTTTCAGTTCCTGAACCGCTGCTTTCGTTTCCCGTTTTACGGAAGCTTCGCTGACCGGGAAGGTGAAATAGGTGTCCGGATAGGGCTCGTCTTTCAGGGTGAAGTGCCACCATTCTTCTACCAGCGGCTTAAAGCCGTGGGCCAGCATCGCTTCCCGCAGGATCATGCGGTTTTGATACTGCTTTTTGGTGATTTTTTTGTAATCCGGATGAGAAAGCTGTCCGAAATAATCAAAAGTGCCGCCCATGTCCACTTCTTTTTCCGTGGTCATGTCGAAAAGGGTCAGGTCTACCGTGCTGCCGCGGCTGTGGCCGGAATGTTCCGCGATGTAGCCCAGGGGGAACAGCACGTCTTTCTTCAGTTCCGGATAAAAATACGGTTTCATACGGGTGTCCTTAAAATCTTTGGCCCAGCGGGCGAAATGGGAAACGGCCATCTGGGGACGGTAGGCATCGTAAATTTTCAAACGGTAGCCTTTTTTGATCACGTCATCGCTGACTGCTTTCAGCGCCTGAGCCGCTTCTTTTGTCAGCAGAGCAGTGGGCTGGTGGTAGCCGTCGATGCGGTCTCCTACAAAATTATACGTGGAGTAGTAACGGATTTCCAGAATGGCGTCCGGCACCACGTCCGTTAAAAGCACAAAGTCCGAAGCGTCGCCGGACAGTTTGACTTCGTCCTGGGCGCGGGCTTCCTGTCCGCAGAAACCAAAGATAGTGACACAAAGCATCAGGATCATAAACAGTTTTTTCATTTCTTCTTCCCTTTCTTTTTAGGTTTCTTAAATTTACTTTCGGCGCCCTTTTCGAGCATGACTGTACCGTGGTTGCCTACAAGGGCTGTACCCAGTTTTGTTTCCGCGCCATTCTCCGGCTGCAGAATTTCTATTTCCCAGGTTACTACGTCCGCTTTGCCTTTCCAGGAATCAGTCTGCCGGAAAAACATGCCGGGCTTTTCCAAGAGGTCCGGTGCGTTACGGAAAAGGTGCTGATACAGGAACAGGCTGTTTACGTCGGTCAGGTCGGAACCGGAAAAGCTGTACCAGGCGCCTTCGCTCCAGCGGCTGTAATCGTTGCCTACAAACAGGAACCGGTTTTCGGTGTTGCGGGTTTCCATGACCAGGTTCATCTGGTAATCGGAAATCAAATCCCAGTGCTCCTCCCGGGGGGGGTTGTTCACCTGCAGCACGTAGTCGCTGCCGGTATGATATGCGGAACGGTTTGGATCCCGGGCCAGGGCGTAATAGCCCTTGGGGGCGTTCCTGTTTTCATACTGGTTCCGGCAGTATGTCCTTTCGTAATTGAAAATCAAAGCCGGCAGGGTGACATAGCATTCCAGACTCCCGTCATATACATAGGTCCCGTCCAGTTTTTCGCTGCAGCGCCGGGCGACGACCCGGTCCGGTCCGGGGAGATTATATTCCACATGCCGGGCCCAGAAAGCACTGAAACGTTCCGGGGAAAAATGAGGATGGTCGGGAGTCGCGGTTTGTGAATTACGCAGGTTCTCGCCGGTGAGGTAGAATCCTTCCAGACCCGTACCGGCCACGGCTGCCAGGCCTTCCACATAGTCGGATACCATCTGCTCCGTGACGTTCCCCTGGGCGTCTACAGCTTCCAGTGTGATGGAAAGCTCATTTGCAGCAGAAGCCAGGGGCCCTTTTCCCAATCTGGAGATAACGTACATCCGGGCTTCGGTTTTGCCTGTGCTGTCCCGTTTTACGTACACGCCCGGTTTGGGCTGCGCGGCAAAAACAGATACAGACAAAGCCAGTGTCATCAAAAACGCAGTGAGGGCAATCAGGATTCGTGAAGCTTTCATGATTTGCCTCCTTCATGTCAGTTCTTTGTTTGTCGCAAAGGCCATCGGCTATTGCACAAACTTATTTAATCATTGCTTCCTTATCTCTTATACAAAAATTCCGTAATCAGTGCTGCCACGTAGCCTACACACATGGCGCCTAAAACATCGGTGGGGTAATGCACGCCTAAATACAGACGGGAAAAAGCTACCAGCGCGGCAATCAACAGTGCAGGGATGCTGTACCGTTTCGGCAAAATGCGGCAGGCGATAAAGGCAACGGCAAAGGCCAGGGTGGTGTGCCCCGACGGGAAAGAATACCCTTTGGGGCGTTTGATCAAAGGTTCCAGCGCTGAAAAATCCAAAAAGGGGCGGGGGCGCTTCACTAAATGTTTCAGATAATCTTTTATGAAGTTTCCTAACAAACCGCTGACAACGCAAGCTGAGGCAATGGGAAATATTTTACGCTTCTCCCACAGCAGCATGATGACGAAATACACGGCCAAGACGATGACGCCGTAATTGGAAACGGCTTTGAAAAACTGTGTCAGGAAAGGAGAACGCAGATTGCTCTGGATAAAAAGCAAAATGCCTCCGTCAATTTGGAGTACTGTATCGGGAACCGCAACAGGCATGATGAACACTTCCTTTTTACAAATAAAAAATAAAAATGTAAGAAGCCATTTAATTTATAGAAAACGTGTGATATTATTTTGTTTTCTTCCTATTAACATATTATACTATATCTGTAATGCTTGTGCAAAAAAGAATAAGGACCTGCATTGTATTTATAAAAAATGTTTCATTAAAAACTAAAATGATTTTTCGGCGCAAGCAAATTAAAAATAGTTCTTAAATTTTTATTCTAACTATGCTACAATAAAAAAAACGATGCGTTGCTTGGTGTGAAAGTTGTCTTTACCGGCAAGAAGTGTTTGCTAAAGGAGGCGCAAAGATGAAACTCAGAAAAATGTTTTGCTTTTTATTCATGACGCTGTTGCTTTTGACTGTAACAGTTTCCGCCTGGGCGATGCCGCCTGTGGATGGAATCTATGAAAAGAAAGATGAAAACGGCAACGTGACGGCCCGGATGTTTATCATCACCCTGAAGGGGAAGGCTTCTGAAAGCCAGGAAGGCCGGACTATGGAAACTTCGCCCGGGGCGCCTGTCATTGCACTGCAGGCACTGGATAAAGATGGGGATGTGACCGAAGAACTGGCAACCAGCTACGTTTGGAAAACGGATACAGCTGGCGCAGGGGAAACGGGCATCCGCCTGCGGGGTGAAACCATGAAAAATGCTTCGAAAAAGCACAGTAAATTTACCCCGGAAGTTTTCAGCACGTCCTTTGGCCAACAGGTGGAGTTCGGGTTTGTCAATGAAGGCAGGGGCAAAGCTTACAACTGCAGCGACGCCCTGAACGGCGAATATGTGAAGAACGATAACGCAGTGGATTATTATCCGCTGTCCGCCCTGCTGTATGTCTATGAAAAAATGCTAAACCATAATACATTTTACAGTAAAAACATCCAGCCCAATACCTATTCACTGGGCGAGGTAGAGGATGCGGAGCCCTGGCACGGAGACTACTATGAGTTGAACGTGAGCAATCCGAACCGGCAGGATATGTGGACCGTAACAGCGGATAAAAATCTGCATATTGTAATGGAAAACCACCAGCATAATTATTATTTCTTGTTTGTGAAGAATGATTATAACGCAGAACCTTCCTGGGTTGGCATTACCTGGAGCAATTTCACCGGAACGGCCATGAGCAGCACCAACGCATTGTACCTGCATCGTTACATTACACTGAATGCGCCGGAGATGCTGGAAGACCCGGACACGTTTATTAAGATGACCGATTTTTACACCGGGGAAGGCCCCAATGCGATTACCACCAACGCCATGGGCATATTTAAGCCTGAAGACAACGATACAATGCGGCTGGGCCATGCGAATGTGAGTGATGACGGCAAGATTCGCTTCTTTAAGGAAATGGGCCGCGCCTCAATCAAAGG
>CAJODT010000093.1:593-6563 GCA_905233365.1 uncultured Succiniclasticum sp. | reverse complement strand
CGACGATATGGACGACGTACAGGAAGTCTATACCAACGCTGACTTGCCGGATGACGACGACGAGGAATGAAAAGAGCAGGCAGGCTTCAAAAGAGCCTGTCTTTTTTAATTTTGTTTCACACTTTTGCCATTTATATTATGTATAATCATCTAAAATGAAAATATTGCAATGAAGGGCGTTGGAGGAAACCGTATGCTGGCGTTAGGGATCGATCCGGGTACCGCTATCTGTGGTTACGGGGTAGTGGAGATGCAAGGCAGTGTGCTGAAGCCGTTGTTCTATGGATCCGTTTTGACCGATAAGGACTGGCGCCCGGAAGAAAGGTTACTGAAAATCCATCAGGATATATCCGATATTATCAGCCATTTTCATCCGGATTTTATGTCAATCGAAAAATTATATTTTAACCGCAATGTCAACACTGCCATCCCTGTTGCCCAGGCCAGAGGCGTAGTGCTATTGGCTGCGGCGGAGCAGAAACTGCCGGTTCTGGAATTTACGCCGATGCAGATTAAAAAATCGGTAACAGGAACCGGTGCGGCAGAAAAGAATCAAATCATCTTTATGGTGCAGCGATTGCTGGGGATCCGTGACAAAATTGAGCCGGATGATACGGCAGATGCGCTGGCGGCTGCAATCTGCGGTCTGAATCAGGCGAGGGTGCTGCAGTTGCAGGCAAAAGGCGGCGCACGGATCGGGGAGATTCTGGAAGAACAGCGTAATCCGCTGAGCAAGAGATAAGAAAGAGTTGGAGTGTGCAACATGATCGGTTCAGTAAGAGGAACGGTGGCGTATCAGGCGGCGGAATACTGCCTGATTGAAACAGAAAGCGGCGTAGGGTACCGTGTGTTTATGCCGGTGTCCCAAATGCGGACCCTGTCCATGGGACAGGAGGTTCGAGTCTTGACTTATACTGCGGTGCGCGAGGATGCCATTCAGTTGTATGGTTTTTTGACACAACAGTACTATGATTTATTTACTTTGCTGTTGAGCGTAAGCGGTATAGGTCCTAAAGTCGCAATAGGGATGTTAGGCGCGGTCAGGCCGGAAGATTTTTATTTAGCGGTACAGAGCCGGGATCTGAAAATGCTGACCAAGCTGCCCGGTATCGGTAAAAAGACAGCAGAGCGAATGGTGCTGGAGTTGAAAGACAAAATCGGTACACTGGAAGGCGAAGAGAACGACAGGGAGTTTGCGGCCGCTGTCAGCAGTCAGGCAGGATCGGAAGCAGTCAACGAAGCCATGGCCGCATTAATTGCGTTAGGTTATTCCAATTCGGAAATTTTGCCGGTGCTGCGAAAGATTCCGGACTATGGTTCATTAAAACGGGATGAACTGATCCGTAAAGCATTGCAGATTTTTGCAAAAAAATAAGAGTGACACTGATTGAACGGGTTTGCGCAAGCGCGCTTACAAATGAATCAATGTTTTTTTAAGTAAAGAAAAAGGGGAAAACGTCATGGAATTTGATGACCGTCTGGTAACATCGGAGGTAATGGAGTCTGATGGGGAACAGTACAGTCTTCGCCCCCGGACACTGGATGAATATATCGGGCAGGATAAAGTAAAACAAAATATATCGGTATTCATTGAAGCAGCCCTGAAACGGAATGAGGCGCTGGACCATGTGTTATTATTTGGCCCTCCCGGTCTGGGCAAGACCACACTGGCCAATATTATCGCCAATGAACTGCACGTGAACATGCGCGTCACTTCAGGACCTGCCATTATGCGGCAGGGCGATCTGGCTGCTATTCTCAGCACACTGTCAGAAGGGGAAGTGCTGTTTATTGATGAAATCCACCGTCTGCCGAAAGCTGTGGAAGAGATACTGTATTCAGCCATGGAAGATTATCAGCTGGACATTGTGATCGGTAAAGGGCCCGGTGCTCAGAATGTACGGCTGCCCCTGCCAAAGTTTACATTAATCGGGGCGACCACAAGGCTGGGTTCTCTGGCGGCTCCACTGCGGGACCGTTTTGGCGTACAGTGCAGGCTGGAGTTTTATCAGCCGGAGCAGTTGCGCATCATTGTCAATAAATCTGCAGAGAAACTGGCAGTGCAGATGACGCCGGAAGGCGCGTTGGAAATTGCCCGTCGTTCCCGGGGGACGCCCCGTGTGGCGAACCGACTTTTGAAACGGGTACGCGATTTTGCTCAGGTCCTGGGCCAGAACGCAATTGACCAAAAACTGGCAGATCAGGCTCTTTCCCGTTTGGAAGTGGATCGCTACGGATTGGACCAGAATGACCGGCGTATTTTAAATACAATCGTTAAAACCTTTGGCGGCGGTCCTGTCGGTGTAGATACTATTGCCGCAGCTGTCAGCGAAGAAGCCGGTACCATTGAAGATGTGGTGGAACCGTACCTGATGCAGCTTGGCTTGTTACAACGCACGCCCCGGGGGCGCGTCGCAACCAGGGAAACCTATCGGTATCTTGGTATTCCTTATCCGGATGATTCTGCCGGCAAACCCAAGATTGAGCAGCCAACGTTGTTGTAAAGATAATGCTGATTCAAAAACTCTGTGCGATTGATGAAGACCAGTACAAAATCTTCGGCAAGTGCACAGACAGATGAATCAGTAACTGCTAATGTATATTGCTTATTGTAAAGGATGAAACGATGAAGCTATTGCTGCATGCCTGCTGCGGTCCCTGTGCCTGTTATCCGACAAAGGTGCTGTCAGAGCAGGGCGTGGATTTTACACTGTTGTACTACAACCCCAACATACATCCTTATAAAGAATTTAAGCATCGCCTTTCTGCTTTGCGGGAGCTGGCGGAAAAACAGGATTACAGGTTGGTTATCGATAAGACTTATCCGCTGGAGGAATGCGTGAAAGGGATGCTGGAAGAACCGGAAGTACGGTGCGCCTTCTGTTACCGGATGCGGATGCGGTATACGGCAAAATTTGCGGTGGACCACGGTTTTTCCGCGTTTTCCACAACCTTACTGTACAGTCCGTATCAGAAGCACGAACTGATCGTGCAGGCAGCGAAAGCAGCTGCAGAAGAGTTTGGCGTGGAATTTTTCTATCAGGACTGGCGCCCGCATTATCAGGAGGGCGTGGATATCAGCCTGGCGTTGGGCTTATATCGGCAGCCTTATTGCGGCTGCGTGTTCAGTGAGCGTGACCGTTATATGGAATGGAAAAAACAAATAACCGTAACGGATGATGCGCATAATACCAATAGCATTGCTGCAGGTACTGCTGAAGCAGAAAGCAAACCTGTCCGCATAACCAAAAACATTATCCAGCTTCCCAAACAGGACACGATTCTGTACAAATAATTTTGTTTTCCGTTTTGTTACAGGTAGATGACATGAAGAGAAAAATTGCTGATCAATTTATTACAAATTTTTTTTTAATTTTCGCAGTTTTGCTGACCTGTTTTTTTTCCAGTACGGTCCAGGCGTCTTCCGATATTGATGTGGGCCTAATCGTTTCCCAGTTCTCAGCGGAGCTCATCGCTCCTTCATCTTTTATTGCGACAGAACCGGGCGGGCAGAAAACGACGCTGGAAAAAGGAAAATATTTTATTGCAGCCAATCAGGGAAAAATTAAACTGGGCGACCGTCAACTGGCCAGTGGTACCGTTTTGGATATTGCGGAACAGGATGATAAAGACAAGGCTAAAGATAAAAATAAATCTTCGGCTGCCGATTCCCGCCATCTTTTTACCGTAAACCGTCAGGAATACCGTGGAACGCTAAGAATCTATCTGACGAATGATGGCAAGAATTTAACCATTGTGAACCGGGTACCCATGGAGTATTATGTTAACTCCGTACTGGGGCCCAAGTCTTCTCCCATCTGGCCTGACGAAGCGGTCAAAGCGCAGGCTGTGGCAGTCCGCAGCCTGGCCTGGTACCATAAACAAAATCCGGAGAGTAATCTGTTTGCCGTGCGGGCTGCGGAACCGGAAGCTTTTTATGGCGGCATCCGTAATGAAAACAAAAACATTACCGCAATCGCGGCGCAGACTGCCGGACAGGTTTTGTATTATAACGGCAGTCCGGCCATGACCTATACCTGTGAGAGCAGCGGCGGCATGACGGTGAGCGCGTCCGAGGCACTGCAGAAAGAGATTCCGTATTTGCAGGCGGTAGAGGATTATGATACAGACTGCCCCAGCTTCACCTGGGAAAAAAAGATTCAGGCTGTGACCATCAGCCGGCTTCTGGAACAGGGAGGACACAGTCTTGGACGATTACGAGGCTTCCGTATATCGGACAGTGAAAAACCGGACCAAAAAGACCGGTATCCCAGCGGAAGAGTGAAGACGATTTTCTGGCAGGGAGAACTGGGCAGCGTATCTATGACCGGCCAGGAATTTGCGGACATGCTGGCTCTGAACAGTAACTGGTTCGATGTTTATATTACCGATCCGGTTCCGCAAAAGCTGGATGTTTCTATTGAGAACAGCCAGGGTATGGAAATAGGGAAAAAGCAGATTCCCATCGAAGTGAAAGGGCGCGAGAAAAGCGCCTGGAAATCCGCCATCCCCGGCTATCATTTTTTAGAAGGAACAAACGAAGAAACCATTTTGTTTAAGGGAAAAGGGATCGGCCGCGGCCTGGGCCTGTCCAAATGGGGCGCCAAAGGGATGGCCGATGCGGCGCCGGAAAATGCAAAAGATTATTATAAAACGATTTTGCAGCATTATTATCCGGAGACCAATCTGGTTTCCGCATACTAAAAAATTAAATCAGAAGGTTACACGAACGCGTTTGATCCGCGTTTTGAATCATGAAAAGAGATCTGTTATGAAAGTTACTGATTTTGATTATTTTTTGCCGAAAGAACGGATTGCCCAGCATCCGATGGAGCCACGGGACCACAGCCGGTTGCTGGTGGTAGATAAAAATACCGGCGCCATGGAGCACCGGCATTTTTATGATTTGCCCCAATATCTCCGTCCCGGCGATTTGCTGGTGTTTAACGACACCCGCGTCATTCCGGCCCGCCTTTACGGATATAAAGATACCGGAGCCCATGTGGAAGTATTCCTGCTGACCCGCCTTAACAATACGGACTGGGAAGTGCTGGTGCGTCCGGGGAAAAAGCTGCAGGTTGGCGCGCATATAAAATTTGCGGAAGAATTATCCGGAACCATTGTTGATCATACGGATTTTGGCGGACGCATCATCCGTTTTGAATTTGAAGGCGTCTTTGAAGAAATACTGGACCGACTGGGGGAAGTCCCGTTGCCGCCCTATATTACGGCGGAGCTGGAAGATAAGGAACGTTACCAGACGGTTTACAACCGTGATCCGGGTTCCGCCGCGGCGCCAACGGCGGGTCTGCATTTTACAAAAGAACTGCTGGAGAAAATTAAAGACATGGGCTGCGAGGAAGTGTTTGTCACTCTGAATGTGGGGCTGGGAACATTCCGCCCCGTTACGGAGGAAAACATTGAAGACCATCCCATGCACAGGGAATTTTACAGCGTGACACCAGATGCGGCGGCTGCCATCAACAAGGCAAAAGCAGAAGGACGCCGGATCGTCGCAGTAGGGACGACCGCGGTACGCACGCTGGAGTCTGCCGGCGCTACAGGCGAAGTGAAAGCCGGAAGCAGTTGGACCCGGATTTATATTTATCCCGGTTTCCAGTGGCATATCGTGGACGCGCTGGTGACCAATTTCCATCTGCCCCAGAGTACGCTGCTGATGCTGGTATCCGCCTTATCGTCCCGGGAACTGATGTTGCGAACCTATGCGGAAGCAGTAAGACAGGAATACCGTTTCTTTTCTTTCGGCGATGCCATGTTTATTACGGATTTGGCCCAACAATAGTCTGTTGTTACATTTTGTTTTTTAATTTTATTAGGAGATTTCATGCACGCAGTTACATACGAATTAATCAAAGAAGCAACACAGGGAAAAGCCAGACGTGGGCGGTTGCATACGCCTCACGGAACTTTTGAGACGCCCATGTTCATGCCGGTGGGGACCCAGGCAAC
>CAJODT010000093.1:0-523 GCA_905233365.1 uncultured Succiniclasticum sp. | reverse complement strand
GAGCTGGTACAAAAAGCCGGCGGTCTGCACAAGTTTATGAATTACAACCGCGGTATGCTGACAGACAGCGGGGGGTTTCAGGTGTTCAGCCTGGGTGAGATGCGGAAGATCACGGAAGAAGGCGTAATGTTCCGTTCCCATATTGACGGAAGCAAACAGTTTCTCTCCCCGGAAGTTTCCGTGCGGGTGCAGGAAGAACTGGGCGCCGATATTGCTATGGCTTTTGATGAATGCATTCCCTATCCGTCGGATTTTAATTATACAAAAAAATCTACAGAGCGTACCACCCGCTGGGCAGAGCGCTGTATAAAGGCGCACACACGGGAAGACCAGGCGCTGTTCGGCATTGTGCAGGGCGGCATGTTTCCGGAGCTGCGTAAAATGAGCGTACAGTCCCTGTTGGAAATGGATTTTGCAGGCTACGGCATCGGCGGACTTTCGGTAGGAGAGCCGAAACCTGTTATGTACCAGATGCTGGACCAGACCACAGACTGGATGGACAAGCAGAAAGCCCGCTACCTGA
>CAJODT010000092.1 GCA_905233365.1 uncultured Succiniclasticum sp. | reverse complement strand
CGGACAGCCCGATAAGCTGCTGGAATGGCTGGAGCAAAACTCGCAGGAAGCAACGGTGATCGTGGCCAGTGCTGACGCGTTGATTTACGGCGGCCTGGTGGATTCCCGGACGCACCATATCGAGCCCTCTGTATTGCAATCCAGGGCGGAACGGCTGCTGTCTCTAAAGAAGAAAGGGCATTCCCCTGACATTTACGTATTTGTGACCATCATGCGCTCGCCCAAAGCCAGCGCTGCCCCTGTTGAGCCGGTGTATTATCAGGAATGGGGCGGCAAGCTGTTCCGGCAGGGCGCGCTGTTGGATAAGAGTGAGTTGCAGGACCTTTCCCGGAAGGAAAACAAAGAGCTGCAGGAATTGAACCATACGATTCCCCGACATGTGATTGCTGATTTTTACGGCCGCCGCCGGACCAATATCCGGACGACGGAACTGTTGCTGCACGGCGTTGAAAGCGACAGCTTCAATTACCTGCTGGTGGGCCGTGACGATACCAGTCCCCTTTCCCAGGCCCACAAGGAAGCGCGGTACATGTCGTCTTTGGTAAACAACTTTTCTAATACAAAGATTCGTTTCTTCTCCGGCGCCGATCAGCTGGGTCTTGTGCTGCTGACCCAGGCGGCCAACCGGCTGACCTATACCACGCCGCTGGTGTATACGGAGTTCGGGGCAGGCAAGGGCGGAGCGACGGTTCCCACTTACGAAGACGATACGGTGGCTGAATCGGCAAAACAGCACATTTTTGCGGCCGGGGCGTTCCCGTCCAGGAATCCGGCTACGGCTGATTTCATTTTGATGGTCAATACACCGTATAACGGAAAGACGCTGGAAGCTTCGGATGCACACAATACGGGTGTTGCGGATAAAAATACCAAAGCCTTTGCGGATAAGGTGCAGTCTTATCTGGAACAGGGCAAAAAGGTGATCGTGTCTGACTCTGCGTACGGCAACGGGGCGGATAACGCGCTGGTGAAGGAGCTGTTCCGGCGGGGGCTTGCCTATAAAGTGGCAGCCTACGGCGGCTGGAACACTTCCGGTAACTCCCTGGGCTTTGCTTTGGGGCAGGGCATGGAGTCTCCGTACTATGAAGGGAATGCGGCAAAGGATTTGCTGACGGAGCGGTATCTGGACGATTGGGCTTATCAGGCCAACACCCGCATGGACGTGTATACGAATGTGATCTGGCCGAACCATATGCCTAACTCCGGCTTCACTCCGGAACAGAAGCGCATAGCGGAAGCGGCGATTAAAGAAAGCATTATTAAAGTTGCAGAGCCGGTGCTTGGGAATGTAGTGCAGGAATACGATTTCAAGCTTCCCTGGAGCCGTATGTTTGAGGTGCAGCCAATTAAAAAGAACTAAAAAGAAGCATAAAAATACCCGGGGTTCTTACTTCTGTAGTAATAATGGAAGAAAAACTCCGGGTTAATTTTTGCTTAGCTGTGCATCTGCAAGTTTGCTCAATGTGCTCAAGCGAGGGTAAACCGTTTTGGCTTTATTTTCGGCTGTATTAGTTTTTCGCAAACCTTAAGCCTCTGGCTTTTCGGTTTTGATAATGGTATGGAGCGGCAGGCCAAAGGTTTCCGCGAACCATTCTTCCAGCGCCTTTAACTGTTGTATTTCAATAGAGGCATTTTCTGCAGTCTGGATCTCCAGTGTGGCGCTTGTATGATCGGCGCCGGGTAAAATGGCGGTTACATTATTGCTTTCCGAGTAATCCAGGTTTTCTGCCAGAGCCAGAAGCAAAGCCAGTTTGCCGGCAATTTCCCAATCCTTTTCCGCCAGCAGGGGACGGTAATCGTGATTTTTAAAATACCGTTTGGCAATCCCGTTGTGCCAGCCGGCGATCACGGCGCAAAGCATCTGCTCCGCATGGGTCAGGCCGAAAATTTTGGCATTCAGGATCATGTAAGCGGAGTGACGGGCATGACTGTAATAATTGATGGTGATGCCGATATCATGCAGCAGCGCGGCAGTCTTCAGTAGCTTGCGGTACTGTTTCCCCAGACCGTGCAGGCCTTTCCAGCCGTCAAACATGGACAAAGCCAGCGTGGCCACGTGGCGGTTATGTTCAATATTTACGGAGAAAAGACGCAACACGTTTTGCGTACTTTCTTCCAGGATATCATCCGCAATCAGAGGCACGTTATTCGTCTTGGCATAATAATCATAAAACAGGCCTTCGCGCAGGCCGCAGCCCGATATAATGATGCGTTTGCTCTGTGTCTGTGTCAGCAGGCAGTTGATAATGGAAGTACCGGCAAGGATGATGTCTGCCCGTTCTTCCGACAGGCCGGGAATAAGCTTACGTTCTTCCAGCGTGGTGCCCTGCAGTTTTTTAAATAGCATACGGAAGCTCTGGGCACTGAAGATGTAATTATGGATCCGGCTGGATGGATAATCCCTGCTTTTCTGGATCATCTTGGCAACGGTACGGGCTGTACCGCCTACGCCGATCAAAGGCAGGTTGGCATCCTTCAGCCAGGGGTATTTGTCCAAATGGGAAGTAATAAAGAAATTGATGTCGCTGTATGCCGTCGGGATCATGGTATCGCGAATATGAAAAATCTCCGTCGTGTTTACGGCGCCCAATGGAATGGAAACAGATTCCAGCAGTTTGCGGTTCCGGAACAGAACCAGCTCTGTGGAACCGCCGCCCAGGTCAAACATGATCCCATCCTTCATGGGCAGGGTGTTGATGACGCCCAGGTAGCTCAGATGTGCTTCCACGTTGCCGGAAATGATGTGCAGCCGGATCCCTGTTTTTTCCAATACTTCTTCGGTCAGCCGGTTGCCGTTCTTCGCGTTGCGGATGGCTGCCGTGGCCACGGCGATGATTTTGTCTGTCTTATACTGGCGGCACATATAAGCAAATGACTGCATCACCTGCAGGGTGCTGTCAAAAGCTTCCGCTGATAAATTACCGTCGGAGTCTGTCTTTTGGGCAAGGCGCAGCGTTTCCTTCTGGTTGAAGACCATGTTGTAGGCGCCGCTTTTATAGATGTGACTGATGACGAGACGGGCCGAGTTGGAGCCGATGTCGATGATTGCGATTCTCTGCATAAGGTGTCTCCCGTAAAATCTGTCCGTAGTTTTCCTGTAACTGATAATCCGTATTCTTTGCGGGACTATTTGTTTCTTTCCGCTTACTATTATAACGCATTCTGCTAAAATGACAAAATTTCTAAAAAATATATTTTCAAAATGTAGCGTTATACAAGGATTTTTTCAAATTTTGTCGAATATTAAATTGTTAGTTATATGCAGATATTCAGGATGCGCTGACGCCTTAGCAAGTTCTGTTCACAATAGAATTTGCAAACGCGCGGGTTCATCTGGCCAGTTCATTACTATAAAAGTTACGGAGATTATTTTATGAAACGGAAATCTTATACTACCCTGGCGGCAATCCACATCGGTTCGGAGATGCTGCGCCTGCGGATCGTGGAATACCGCAGCCTGAACCGTATCAAGGTCATCGAGCAGTGCGATTACCCGATCCGTCTGGGGGAAGAGGCGTTCAAGAACAAGAGCATACCATTTTCCATGGTGGAAGAAATCTGCCAGGTGCTGCAGGGATTTAAGGAACTGATGCAGGATTACGGCACGGATGTATATGTTGCCCAGGCTACCACGGCGGTGCGGGAAGCCTCCAACAAAGTCTTCATGCTTGACCAGATTAAGTTGCGGACCGGTCTGGACGTTACCGTGGCGGAAATGCCCATGGAAATCTATACAAAGTATGTGGCGATCCGCAAAACCGTGCGCGACCAGCATATTTCCAGTGAAAAGGGCATCATGCTGCTGGACATTTCTTCTGGCGGCCTGGGGGTAACACTGGTGCAGGACGAGCAGATCAAATTCCAGGAGAATTTCCATATCGGCATCATCCGGATCAAGGAAAGCTTTAACAACTACCAGCGCAGCAGCCTGCATTTCAACAAAGCGCTGATGCAGTTCCTGTCCAGTACCATGGGCCCGGTGCGCAAGGCGCTGGAGGGACAGGCGGTGAAATATCTGGTGCTTTCCGGGACGGAGATTGAACTGCTGTTAAAGGTGATGGGCATCCGCAACAAGAATAAAGTGCAGCGTGTCACCGCAGAGGATTTCCGGCAGTTCTTTGACAAGGTCCGCAAGCTGAACCTGCCCCAGCTGCTGAAAACATATCATCTGACAGAAACGGAAGCGGAACTGGTGCTGCCCATGGTGCTGCTGTATGAAAAGCTGCTGGACCTGGCGCCCTCGGCCAAAGAAATCATCATTACCAACGATACCTTCCTGGACGGGCAGATCCTGCTGCGTGTCATTCGGGAAAAAGAAGAGAACTATACCCATATGCTGGAAGAGGAAAAGATGAGCCTGATTCATCATGTGGGAGAGGATTATGAATATGATTACAAGCATGTGACCCAGGTAGAACGGCTGTCCCTGGTGATCTTTGACAGCATCGGGAAAAAATACGGCCTTGACGAACACTGCCGGCTGCTGCTGCGGGCGGCGGCGATCCTGCACGATATCGGGAAATACGTTTCCATGCGCAGCCATTCCCTTTATTCTTATCAGCTGATCATGGGTACCGACCTTCTGGGTTTCACCGAAGAGGACAAACAGATCATCGCCATGGCTTCTTATTATCATGCCCACAACGTGCTGGAACGGGATGAAAAGCAGGTGGCGGAGCTGAAAAGCGAACTGGTTCCCGTGGTGGCAAAGCTGTCCGCCATCATCCGTCTGGCCGATGCGCTGGACCGTAGTTATATGCAGAAGATCCAGAACTGCAAGGTCACGCTGCATAACCGGGAACTGACGATCCAGGTGGTCAGCAAGGCCGATTTGGATCTGGAAGAGTGGACCTTTGCTTCCAAAGTGTTGATGATGGAAGAAGTATACGGATTTAAAGTACGTCTGGAACGGGTGGAATCATTATGAGCGAAAGTAAGAGCAAGACTGGAACCAAGCGAAATGTAGCGGCGGCAGAAAAGAAGACGGCAACTGCGGTCAAAAGGGCGGCGGCAGTTGTGAAAAAACGGATCAAAAGTGCTGCGGCCAACACGGCTGTGCAGGATAAGGCAACGGATAAAACAACTCCGGCAAAAGCAAAAAAAGTCAGCAAAGCCGATTTGAACCGTCCCGAGTATTTCTTTAACCGGGAACTGAGCTGGCTGAAGTTTAACCTGCGGGTGCTGCGGGAAGCGGAAGTGAAGACCACGCCGATCCTGGAGCGGCTGAAGTTTATAGCCATTACCTCTTCTAATCTGGATGAATTCTTCATGGTCCGGGTAGCCGGATTGTGGGATCAGTATGAAAACGGTGTAACAAGAAAAGATCCATCCGGTCTGTCCGTGCGGGAACAGCTGCGGATGATCTCCCAGGCTGCCCATGAACAGATGAAGCTGGAAAGCAAGATTCTGACTGATGTGCTGGACGACCTGAAAAAGGCAGGCGGGCCTGAGATCAAAAGCATCGATGCCTGTAGCGACGAAGGCAAAGAGTGGCTGGAGAATTATTATCAGGAAGTGGTGTACCCTGTATTGACACCTATGGCAGTGGATGCATCCCGTCCTTTCCCGTTCCTGGGCAACAAGACCCTGAACCTGGCTGTGCAGCTGATCACGGTAGACGGGGAAGAGAGCATGAGCGTGGTGCAGGTTCCGTCCCTGCTGCCCCGCCTGATTGAAATCCCGGTAGAAGAAAAGCGTACCTTTATTTATCTGGAAGAACTGATTACCATCCATTGCAAGTACCTGTTCCGTGGCTGCCAGATTTTGGACGTGGTACCTTTCCGTCTGACCCGGGACAGCGACCTTGATGTGGACGAGGACGATATTGAAGACCTGCTGCGGGAAATTGAAAAATCCCTGCGGCAGCGGAAACGGGGCGCGGCCCGCCGGATGGAAATCGCCAAGACCGGCAATAACAGTATCAAAAAGTTCCTGGAAGACAATCTGGACCTGACGGATGAGGAAATTTATGAAATTTCCGGCCCGCTGGATGCCACCTGTTTCTTTAAGTTCGTGTCGCTGGACAAGATGTGGCCCTGGCTCTACGAGCCTTTCGT
>CAJODT010000091.1 GCA_905233365.1 uncultured Succiniclasticum sp. | reverse complement strand
TATTTCATGCTCATGGTAGAGCATTCAATATGCCAGCCGGGCCGCCCTTTGCCCCAGGGAGAATCCCAGGCCGGTTCACCGGGTTTGGCCGCTTTCCACAGAGCAAAGTCCATGGGATTCTGTTTCCGGTCGTCCACATCCACCCGGGCTCCTGCCAGCATATCGTTCAGGTCCCGTCCGGAAAGGCAGCCATAACGCGGGAATTTTTCCACACTGTAATAAACGTCGCCATCAATTACATAGGCATACCCGTTATCAATCAGAGCCTGAACCGTATTGATAATGTCCGGAATATGACGGGACACCCTCGGATAAATCTGCACACGGCGGACATTCAGTTTATCCATCACTTCAAAATAAGACTCTATATAACGACCGCAAACGTCACTCCACTGCACACCCTCCGCATTCGCCGTATTGATGATTTTATCATCCACATCGGTAAAATTCTGGACATGAAGCACATCATAGCCTTCATGCTCCAGAAAACGGTGGATTACATCCCAGGTTACAAAGGGGCGGGCGTTACCGATATGCGGATGGTTATACGGGGTTACGCCGCAGACATAAATGCTCGCCTTCCCCGGATTCATGGGAACAAATTCTTCTTTTTTGCGTGTCATTGTATTGTAAACTTTAATCGCCATTCTGTGTTACTCCTTTTGCCTGCCATGTTCTGCCGACACAGCCTGCTCATTATATCTTAATTAAATTTGAAACGAGTGCTTCTATATGTACTTATTTATTTATTATATTACCGAAAATGCTGTTATAAAGAAATTCCTGCTTTTTCCAGACTCTTAATAATTCTTTTTTCCGTACGTTCCCGGCCAAACAGAGGAATCATTTCCGCCAGTTCCGGGCCGTGCTGATTCCCTGTCAGTGTAACACGGATCGGCATATAGACCTGCTGCCCTTTCAGCTTGTTCGCTTTCTGAACTTTCTTAAATGCGGCTTTTACTGTATCCCGGTTCATTTCCGGCAATGCTTTCAGTTCTTCCAGCAACGCCCTCATAACCATAGGAGCAGTCTCTTCCTTAAGCACAGCGGCCGCTTCTTCATTCTCAAATTCAAAGTCATCACTGAAATACATGGCCACTTTTTCCGGGATCTGGGCACCGTAATCCACCTGTGTCTGGGCAGTAGCCACAACCCTTTTCAGCCAGTTCAGCTTTTCTCCTTCCTCACTGCCGGTCATATAGCCAGCTTCTTTCATAAAGGGCACAGCCAGCTCCCAGAATGCTTCCGCTGTCATTTTACGAATGTGCTGTCCGTTGATCCAGTCCAGTTTCTTAAAATCAAATACTGCTGGATTTTTGGCTACGCGATCCAGAGAGAATTCCTGAATTGCTTCTTCCATGGTAAAGATTTCCTTTTCTCCGCCGGGCGCCCAGCCCAGCAGTGCAAGGAAATTATTCAGGCCTGCAGGAATATAACCTTTCTGACGATATGCATCCAAAGAAGTCGCACCATGCCGCTTGCTCATCTTGGTATGGTCGGTTCCCAGGATCAGGGAAACATGGCCAAATACCGGTTTTTCAAAGCCCAATGCATCATACACCAGCAGCTGTCTGGGCGTATTGGATAAATGTTCCTCCGCACGGATAACATGGGTCACATGCATAAGGCTGTCATCAATTACCACAGCATAGTTATAGGTAGGAATGCCGTCAGACTTGACAATAACGAAATCCCCGATGCCATTGGAATCAAACTCCACGTCGCCACGGATCAAATCATGGACAACAATCTTTTCATTAGGCGGAACCCGGAGGCGGACAGAAGGTTTGCGGCCTTCCGCTTCAAATTTTGCAATCTGTTCCGGACTCAGGTCTCTGCATTTGCCCATATACCGCGGCATCTTTCCCTCACGCAAAAGACCCTGCCTTTCTTCTTCCAGCTCTTCCGGCGTACAGTAACAATGATAGGCTTTTCCTTCTGCCAGCAGCTGCTCTGTATATTTTTTATAGATATCCAGCCGTTCCATCTGGCGGTACGGACCATAAGGTCCTCCCACGTCAACGCCTTCATCCCAGTCCAATCCCAGCCATTTCAAAGCATTCTTAATATTTTCTTCAGATTCCGGCGTAGAGCGTTTCTGATCCGTATCTTCAATACGAAGCACCATCTTGCCGCCCATTTTTCTGGCTAGCAGCCAGTTAAACAAAGCGCTTCGGGCGCCCCCGATATGAAACGGACCTGTAGGGCTGGGCGCAAAGCGCACACGAATTTCCTGTGACATAGAAAATCCCTCCAAAAATTATAATAAAACTCTTACTATACCAATTTATAAGCAGCCTGATAGCAAAAGCATCCCCGGTTATAATGTCATACAATTTTACAGAAACATAACCTTCAGCTTCTTATAATACTTGCTACTGCCTCCGCAGCAATACCTTCCCCTCTGCCGGTAAAGCCCAACTTTTCTGTTGTTGTCGCTTTAATATTGACGGCATCTTCGCCAACGCCCAGATCGTTTGCAACCAGTTCTCTCATTGTTGCAATAAAAGGCGCTAATTTAGGCCGTTGCGCAATAATAGTCACATCCACATTATTAACCTGCCATCCATCTGCCTGCAATAATTCCACAACCACGCGCAGAAGACAGCGGCTGTCAGCACCTTCATATTTAACATCCGTATCAGGAAAATGTTTCCCTATATCGCCCTTGCCCGCTGCTCCCAACAACGCATCCATCAAAGCATGCAAAGCGACATCCGCATCACTGTGTCCCAGCAATCCTTTTTCATAAGGTATGTGCACACCTGCCAGGATCAGAGCTCTGTTTTCTACAAGAGCGTGTACATCAAAACCTGTCCCTACTCTAAATTGCATCCTTATGATCTCCATTCAACCACTAAACGATAGCATAAATAATTAGTATTAAAAATATCGTTTCAAGCTTGCCCATTTTATATAATCATTCCTTAAAAAAATAATCCGGATTAACTTTTCTTTTCCAAAATCTTTTCAGCTAACAGTAAATCTTCCGGCGTCGTCACCTTAATATTTTCATAGGCGCCTTCCGCAACAGCCACCGGATGCCCGGATGCTTCTACCAGAGAAGCATCATCTGTTACCACAAAGGGATGTTTTTTTAAAAAATCATATCCTTTGCGCAAAACATTTATATCAAAAATCTGCGGAGTCTGCACTGCACATAAAGAGGATCTGGCGGGTGTGGATACGACAAAGCCACAGGAGTCCACTACTTTTACTGTATCTTTCAGAGATACCGCCGCAATCGCTGCGCCACATTCTTTTGCCTTTGCAAAAGTCCGGGAAAAGACTTCCGTGCCCGCAAACGGCCGGGCGCCATCGTGTACTGCCACATAGCCGCTTCCATCTGTTATCAGCGCCAGACCGTTGGCAACAGAATCCTGCCGTTCTTTTCCTCCTGCCGTTACCTCCCAGTCAATATCGGGAAAACAACTCTCATATTCCTGCAGCAGCATTTCTGTTTCTTTGATTTCCCAGGCACGTGTCACAACAATAACGCGTCGTACCATTCCGGTTTCCGCCAGCATCTTCATACATAAGACCAACAACGGGATGCCCCGGATCGTGATAAAAGCCTTATTTTTCCCTAAGCCCATGCGTTTTCCCGCACCGGCAGCAGGAACAATCACGGTCAACAATTCTTTCATCTTCCCTCCGCCCCGGCCAATACATCACGGACATCATGATTTTTGGGTACTTTGGCAAAAATCATGCGTCCGGCAGAAGTTTGCAACACCGAAGTCACAATAATGCGAATCTTGTTACCGATATATTTGCGCCCTCCTTCTACAACGATCATTGTCCCATCCTGCAAATAAGCAATGGCCTGGCCGCTTTCTTTGCCTTCCCTTAGCAGATATGCCGTCATCTCTTCACCGGGAATTACTACTGCTTTTACCGCATTGGCAAGATCATTAATGTTCAATACCCGGATTCCCTGGATGGACGCAACTTTATTCAGATTAAAATCATTAGTAATAATAACAGAACCGGTATCCCTGGCAAGGGCAACCAACTTGCTGTCTACATCCTGAATCATATCATATTCCAGATCCTGTACAACGGCAACATGATGAAACGTTTCCTGCAGTTGATGGATGAAATCCAGCCCCCGCCGACCTTTAGCACGTTTCAGATTATCCGAAGAATCAGAAAGGCGCTGCAGCTCATCCAGCACGAAATGGGGAATTATAAGGTTGCCTTCCAAAAATCCGGTTTTCAGGATATCTGCAATCCGTCCATCTATAATAACGCTGGTATCAAGTATCTTATTAAATGCTCCAATTTCAGCCGGCATTGAATTAACATCAACTACCGTTTCGTCCTGCAGGTCCTGTCCAGCTGTTTCGGGATTGACCGGCAATTCTTTTCCTGCAGGCCGGGAACGGTAAAACAATCCCAGAATATCTTTGCTTTTATGCGAGGCAACCTTGGCCCCTGTCAAGGCCAGAACGATGCTCAAAACAATCGGAATATAAGGGCCTATAATCGGCAGACGCGAAAACGGGGCACCTATCAAATTCGCCAGAATCAGGCCAACAAGTACACCAATCAGAGAAACAATAATATCCCCAGACGGCGCTTTGGCAAGTACGGAAGCCACAATTTCCGAATACTTCAGCAGGTATTTTATCAGAAAGGGCGTAATTACCCAGCCTACCCAGCCGAAAAACAATACGCTTACTATGGCAAACAGCCAGTGAATATATGAATAACCCAGCAGCCCTGTGGAATGGATATTATAGCCAAGAAAATATGAAATCTGAGGGAGCAGCTGCTCCATCAGTATAAGTCCGGTTACAGTTAAAACTACGGCTATCGCTGCAGTGAGTATCCTTCGTAACATGGTCATCCTCCTTTCTTCAAGATTCTTAAGCATTCAAAAGATAATACTTATCCATCATACTTATTTTTATATTTTACTACAGATTTTGGTTTTGTAACAGTATCAAAAGTATTATTTCACAAAAAAATAAATGCCAGAACCTGTATTCTGACATTATTATTGACAATTTGTGTTTGAAATCCACTGCAAACGATTTCTCATGCAATGTTCAATGCATTGTCAATCCACTTTTCAGCAGACTCAATATTGCTGTTTTTCACAATCATAATCTCACTGGCCAGAATTTGTCTTGCATTTCCCAGCAAACGACGTTCCCCGGTAGAAAGACGTTTTTGTTTATCCTGTCTTGCCAGAATACTGATAACTTCTGCCAGATCCAAAACATCCCCGCTTTTCATCTTATCAATATAAATAGTAAAACGGCGATTCCAGGTAATGCTTTTCAGATTATTGGCTACCTCGGTTTCCAATACTTTCTGAATCTCTTTCATCTTATTGCGGGGAATAATCGGGCGCAGGCCAACCTTTTCCAAATTGCACACGGGGATACGCACTTTCATATTACCCAAAAACATGGAAAGTACTAAATATTGAGTTGGCTTTTCTTCATACATCCGTTCTTCAACGGCTACTATCCGCCCTGCACCATGCATCGGATATACGACTTTGTCACCAACCGAAAACATCGGAAACCTCCATACAGAATACCGGGGAAAACTGTAACTACTTTAGCTAATCAAAGCATATTGAATACATTTATATTATAGCATGATTTTTTGCAGGCGTCAAAGTTTTTTATTATACATCAGCGTATGCATGCTGTCAACTAAATTTTATCTGATTGCAAATAATTATTTAAATATAAAGCGAATCGCCTCTTCCACGGTTTTCACCCGGATAATTTCACCTCTGAAATCTGCCGGCAGGCGCAACTTGGCATCAGGTATCACAAACCTGCCAAACCCCAATTTAGCTGCATCTGCAATGCGACGTTCCATCGCCGGAACGCGCCGCACTTCACCCGTAAGCCCAACTTCTCCAAAAACAATCATATCACCGGGAACCGGCCGGTTCCTGTAACAGGAAAAAAGGGCCGCCAAAACCGGAAGGTCAGCAGCCGGTTCATTCATCCTGATTCCTCCCACCACATTAATATAAACATCATGAGCACCAAAATCCAATCCCATACGCCGTTCCAAAACGGCAATCAGCATATTGACCCGGTTATAATCAAACCCCACAGCAGTCCTGCGCGGCATACCATAAGGCGTGCGGGCAGCCAGCGCCTGAAACTCTACCATGACAGGACGGTTTCCCTCCATGCATCCGCCTACTGCAGCCCCCGACACCTCATTCTCTCTTGATTCCAGAAAAAGTCCTGCAGGATTGGAAACTTCCGTCAAACCTCCCTGGTCCATGGAAAAAATACCACATTCTTCCGTGGAACCAAAACGGTTTTTTAAGGCACGTAATACACGGTACGCATAACTGCGGTCCCCTTCAAACTGCAGAACAACATCCACCATATGTTCCAATAGCCGCGGGCCGGCTATATTCCCATCTTTTGTCATGTGTCCGATGATCAGCACGGCAGTCCCGGAAGTTTTGGCATATTTCAGCAACCGTGCCGTGCACTCACGAACCTGCCCAACGCTTCCGGCTGCTGTTTCGATATCACTTGTGTACATAGTCTGAATAGAATCAATAACCAGCAGGCCCGGCTTTTCATGTTCAGCCTGCAACAAAACATTACCGATTTCCGAAGCCGTCATGATCAAAAGCGCGTCTGTACAGGTTCCCAGACGACCGGCCCGCATGGCAGTCTGTTCTTCGGACTCTTCTCCGGATACATATAAAACCTTGACCTGCTTCTGGCTGAAACGCATTGCGGCGTCCAAAAGAATTGTGGATTTCCCTATACCAGGATCGCCGCTCAGCAAGATCAAACTTCCGGGAACAATCCCTCCTCCCAACACCCTGTCAAATTCATTAATACCGGTTTCCAAACGATAAACAGGTTTAGCCGCAACACTGCTGATCGTTTTAGGCTTGCTGTTTTCAGTAAAATGGATATATCCCTGCTCTTTCGATTTTGTTTCGAATTGTTCGCTAAAAGAATTCCAAGTCCCGCATTCCGGACATTTACCCAGCCAGGAAGCTGTCACATAGCCGCA
>CAJODT010000090.1:6565-17768 GCA_905233365.1 uncultured Succiniclasticum sp. | reverse complement strand
TGTCTTTATCACGCCCAGTAATAACAAAATCAAACCGGATGACTTTTCCACATTCAACGGAAAGAAAGTAGGCGTCAACAAGAACAGCATCCAGGAGCAGCTTTTTAAGGAATGGGCCGAAAAACATGACGTTCACCCGGTCATTGTTGAATTGACGGCGAAAACCCCCAAGCTGCTGGAAATGCTGAAGAACGGCGAGATCGATATGCTGGTGACCCTGGATACCTATGGCAACTCTGCCGATGTGGTGCCTGTGGTCAAAGTCGGGTTCGCAGAGTCCTTCTTTGGTATCAATAAGAAACGTCCGGACCTGAAGCGCGATCTGGATGCGGCTATGAACCGTATCTTTGAAAGTAACCGGGACTTTAATCAGGAGTTAACCCGGAAATTTAACCGGTCCAGCGCTGTAAACAGGTTCCTAACGACCGAAGAAAAAGAATGGCTCTCTAAGCACGGCGTCATCCGCGTTGGCTACTGGGACAATTTCCTGCCATTCTGTTCAAAGGACGAAGCCAGCGGAAAGCTGACAGGGGCCCTGAAGGATTTTCTTGTTTTTGCAGAGAAAGCTTTCAAAAACGCAAAGCCAACCTTCGAGGCAAAGGCTTTTAATTCAAATGAATCGGCCATGGCGGCGTTGGCAAAGGGAGAGATTGACTGTATGTGTCCCGTCTCTCTCAGTCCTTTCGAAGCTGAACAGAGCGGTTTCACTGTTACGGATCCGGCTGTCAACACGGAAATGTACGTAGTGGTCCGTCCGGCTGATCATAAGGGAATTGTAGCGGATCAGGAAAGGAAGGTTGCTATTGTTAAAGGGGCTACCGGAATTGATACCTTCCTTAAGGATAATTTTCCCAAATGGAAGACTGCAGAGTATAAAGATATAGACGCAGTTTATGATGCGATTGCCGCCGGGGAAGCCGATTACACCCTGCTGACCAATTACAGCATCAGCCTGGAGAGCGACAGGCTGGCAAAGCATAAACTGTCTGTCCTTACTACCAACCGAAGCATGGATATAAGCTTCGCCGTCCGCAAGAAAGATGACAAACTGCATTCCATCCTCAATAAACTCATTCACACTACCCTGAATTCCGTACTGACCAGATACGGCTTCCGGGAAACTAAAGTCACTGCGGCGGATTTCCTGAAGGAAAACATGGCCTACGTAGTAGCTATTGCCGCCATCGTTGCCGCCATCATCCTGTGGCAGCAGAAGCGGAACACGCGCGCGGAAGCAAAAGCGGCAGAAGGCCGTCAAATTATTTCCGAAACCGAAAAGGATCACCTGACCAATCTGTATAGCTGGAACTACTTCCTCTTATATGCCAACCAGTTCTGCAAGGATAATCCGAAAAAACCGATGGATGCGGTAGTTATGAATATTGACCGTTTCCATTCCGTTAACGCGTTGCATGGACGCGAGTTTGGAGACAAAGTCCTGCGTGAACTGGGCGCCGAGATCCAGCGCTTTGTGGATGAGACAAAGGATGGCAGCAGAGCGAGCCGCGTGGAGGCGGACCGTTTTGATATTTACTGCCCCCACAGGGAAGACTGGCAGGCAGTGCTGGAGCGTTTCCAGGCGCGGCTGGATAAGCTTTTCCACAACGCCAACATCCACCTGCGCATGGGCGTGAAGCCCTGGCAGGAAAAGATGGAACCCACGCTGCAGTTTGACCGTGCCCGTATTGCCTGTAACAAGAAGCGGGGCGATTTCAAAACCCAGGCCATGATTTATGATACTGCCATGGGACTGCGTGAAGAGCGTGACCAGCGACTCCTGAACGATCTGGGCCGGGCACTGGAAAACCATGAACTGGAAGTGTATTACCAGCCCAAGTATTATATCCAGTCGGAACAGCCAAAGCTTTCCAGCGCCGAAGCGCTTGTCCGCTGGCAGCATCCGGAGCTGGGGCTGATCTCCCCCGACGAGTTCATCCCTCTGTTTGAACAGAGCGGACAGATCAGCATGCTGGACAATTACGTGTGGGCAGAGACCGTCCGGCAGATGGCTGCCTGGCGCGACAAATACGGAAAAGTCCTGCCGGTATCTGTCAACCTTTCCCGGGTGGACGTATTCGATCCCAATCTGTCTGCGATTTTGGACGGGCTCCTGGCGAGACAAGGGATTAATTCCAAAGACCTGAAGCTGGAAGTTACCGAATCCGCTTACACCGAAAATGCGGAACAGCTGATCCAGGTCATCGAGGAGCTGCGGAGCAAAGGGTATGAGATTGAAATGGACGATTTCGGTACAGGCTATTCCTCCCTGAACATGCTCTCCTCCATGCCCATCGATATTTTGAAGATGGACATTGCCTTTATCCGGAACATTGAACGCAACGAAAAAGATTTCCGCCTGGTGGAGCTGATCGTGGACATCGCCCGCTACCTGAAGGTCCCGGTAATAGCAGAAGGCGTAGAGACTATTGGTCAGCTGAAGCTGCTCCGTGATGCTGGGTGCGATCTGGTACAGGGTTATTATTTCTCACGTCCATTACCGCCGGATGAATTCGAGCGTCAGGTACTCAACACGGCAAAGAAGGCCTAAGTAATCACAAATTAATTAGCAGACTATCAAGAGCGCTGATTTTATGGTCAGCGCCCTTTTTAAAATTATTAGTGTCTCTTTAAAAAATACTGCAAAATTTCGTTTCGGGTGTTATAATTATAATATTAGAAAGGGGTGTTTTCCATGAAACATGTATTTAAAAAATCTATGATGGTTGCGGGTATTCTGGCCTGCTTGTTTGCTTCCACTGCTTTTGCGCAAAGGGTTACGACAACTCCGGAACAGGATAAAGCGACCCAGACAGCAGCTTTGCAGGAAAACAAAGATTATGATGCGGCGCACGGCTATAAAAACGAATCTGCTGCAGAGCTGAAAGAAGAAGCGGCGGAAAAGAAAGAAGAGCAAGTTAAAGCCGCCAAGAATGCCGCATGGGAACGGGACAAAGAAACCCAGACTGAAGCGGTAAAGGAAAACAAAGACTACGACAAAGTCCATGGTTATGCTAATGACGCTCCGGCTGAAAAAGTTGCAACCCCTGCGAAAACGGCTCCTGCTGATGACAGTTGGAAGGAAGCGGTGGCAAAAGACAAAGCGACCCAGGAAGCTGCAGTGGAAGCGAACAAAGAATATGATGCGGCCCATGGATATAACAAATAATATAGGGCAAAATAAAAACAGGCGATATTGGCATCGCCTGTTTTCTTTTTGTTCTGATTTTACACCAGCTGCCGTTTTGCGCGTTCCGCTTCAGCGCTTTCATCTTCTTCCGGATACCACATAACGTGGGTAAAGTCCACATAACATTCTTCGCCTTTGCCGAAGGTGATGCGATGGGGCGTCTGGATCTTCAGCAGCTGATCTCCGATGGGCACCAGGTATTCGGTGGTATCGGTCAGGAACACGCGGCTGTAAATGTGCGTCTTGAAGCCGTGGTCCCGGTTCAGGTCGATGGCGTTGGGTCGGGTGGCTACCACCATTTCCCTGTCGGCATGTTCCGGAATGTAGACCTGGCCGTGATCCAGCACTACGTGCAGGAAGGTGGACTGGCCCAGGAAGTTGTGCACGAAACGGTTCACCGGTTTGTTGTACAGATTGGACGGGGTGTCGATCTGCATAATGTTGCCCATGTCACAGACCATCATCCGGTCGGAGATGGCCATGGCTTCACTCTGGTCATGGGTTACGAAGATAACGGTGAAACCGAATTTGCGCTGCAGGGCCTTGATTTCGAAACGCATGCTTTCCCGCAGCTTGGGGTCAAGGTTGGACAGCGGTTCGTCCAGCAGCATGACCTTGGGGTTGGTGACGATGGCCCGGGCTAAGGCGATACGCTGCTGCTGTCCGCCGGACAGGTCGGAAGGATACACGTCTTCCATGTTGTCCAGACTGGTGTGATGCAGCGCTTCCTTTACCCGTTTGCGGATCTCGTCGTGAGGAACCTTTTTGATCTGCAGGGGGAAGGCCACGTTATCAAAAATATTCATGTGGGGCCAGACTGCGAAAGCCTGGAACACCATGCCCAGTCCCCGCTTTTCCGGAGGAACGTAGAGGTTTTTTTCTTTGATGGAAACCGGCTGGCCGCAGAGGTGGATCTCACCTTCCGACAGATCTTCGAAGCCCGCGATCATACGCAGGGTCGTGGTCTTGCCGCAGCCGGAGGGGCCTAAGAACGAGAAGCATTCGCCCTCGTGGATGTTGAGATTGAAATCGTTTACCGCCGTTACCGTGCCCAGGGTCTTGGTGGTAAAACGTTTGGTTACATGTTTTAAGATAATCTGATCTTCCGCCATGTTTTACACACCCTTTCTGTCTTTGGTAATCTGGGTTACGATAAAGTTGCAGACGATAATGATGAGGATCGCGATGGCAGCCAGCGCGGATGCCTGGGGAATCTGACCGGAGTCACGCAGTGCGAAGATCTGTACGCCCAGGGTACGGGTGTAAGGACCGTACAACAGGATGGACGTGGTCAGCTCGCGCATGGAGGGCAGGAAAATCAGGAAGAAGCCTGCCACCATGGCGGGACGGATCAACGGCAGCGTTACGTCTTTCAGGGATTCCGTATGGGACGCGCCGCAGGCCCTTGCCGCTTCTTCCAGGGAAGGATGCACCTGCTGCAGCGAGGCGGAGGCGCTCTTCATGGAGAAGGACAGGTAACGGGCCATGTAGGCTACCAGGATGATCCAGATTGTGTTGTAGAGGCTGATGCCCCACAGCGCGCCGGACCAGGCCAGGATTACGCCGATCGCCAGTACGGTACCGGGAATGGAATAGGGAAGTACGGAGAGCATTTCCAGAATTTCTTTCCCTCTGGGTTTGATCTTAATAACAACATACGCCACCATAACGCCAAGGAACATACAGATGACACCGGCGGAGATGGAAAGGAACAGGGAATTGCGGATGGAATCCATGGTCGCCTTGCTGGTTGCCAGATTCTGGAAGTTCTCCAGCGTAAAGTTTTCCGGGATAAGCGGCAGGCCATAGGCTTTGACCAGGCCTTCCAGGAAGATCATGACCAGAGGAACCAGTACGATGACGATCAGGGTGATGACCGATAAGAACAGCAGCGGATATTTTGCGCCGCGCAGTTTGATCAGGGTAGGACGCATGCTCTTGCCCTTGATGATGTCGTAGGAGCCGGAGCTGAGGACGATCTTCTGTAAAATCAGCGCCATGGCTACGACAAATACCAGCAGGATGGAGAGGGCCGCGCCCTGACGGATGCCTTCGAAACTGCCGCCCGCCCGGTCGATGCAGGCGTAAATTACGGTGGGCAGTGTGTAGATCTGTTTGGAGAAGCCTAAGATAGCCGGAACACCGAAGTGTGCCAGGGAGGAGATCAGGATCAGCAGGGCGCCGGCGGAAATGGCCGGAGTCACCAGCGGGATCGTAATCTTACGGATAACCGTACCCTGGCTCGCGCCGGCGATACGGGCGGATTCTTCCAGCGTCGGGTCCATGCCAGGGCGGAAACCACCTGCATGAACACGAAGGGGAAGTAGTAGGAAACTTCCACGAAGATGATGCCCCACAGGGAGTTGATGTTCAGCGGGGCGGTTTCAAAACCGAAGGTGTTCATCAGCCAGGTGTTCACATAGCCGCCGCGTCCGGACAGCAGCATGTCCCAGGCCATGGCCCCGAAGAAAGGCGGGAACATGTAAGGGATCATGAACAGGGCCCGCATGAGTCCTTTGCAGGGGATGTCGCTGCGGCCCAGCAGCCAGGCGTAGAACAGGCCCACGATGGTGCCAAAGATGGTGACCGCAAAGCCGATGATGACGGTGTTGGTCATGGCGTCCACGTTATCTTTGCTGAACACCACTGTCTGGAACATTTCAATGTCGAAGCGTCCTTCAAAGAAAAACGCATTGTACACGATCATGAAGATGGGGATGAAGACGATGACGAACAGCAGGACAAAGCTGACCAGGGTCATGGCCTTATCCAGTCCGAAGGTTGCGCCGTCAAGAGCAGCTAAGTCTGACGTTTTGCGTGATTTTCCGATGTTCATGCGTTGCCTCCTTTCTGCTCCTTAGCCGGATAAAAACGCGGCTGCAGAAAACGCAGGCCGATTTCCTGTCCTTCCTTCACTTCGCCGTGCTGAATTACGTCCAGGGCGTTCTGCTGTACCCGCAGCTCCCGGTTGCCTAACTGGATAAAGTAATTGTATTCGCTGCCCAGAAAGACAGAGCTGCGGACTTTGGCACGGATGGGCGAAGCATTGTCGAAAGCAATATCGTTGGAGCGCACACCCATTTCCATTTTCTGGCCGCCGGCAAAAATTTCCATAGGACAATCGTCCAGCGGATATTTTTCGCCTACGTCGATGTAAGCGCGGCCGTTTTGCTGCACCAGGGAAAGGAAATTGGATACGCCGATGAATTCAAATACAAAACGGTTGGCGGGACGCAGGATGATATCTTCGTCTGCGCCCAGCTGGCACAGATTACCTTCATAGTCCATGATCGCCATTTTGTCGCAGAGCTGCAACGCCGCTTCCTGGTCGTGGGTGATGTACAGGATGGTGGTGCCGATATCGTGCTGGATCACCCGGATCTCCTGCAGCATTTCTTCCCGGAGTTTGGCGTCCAGGTTGGTGATGGGTTCGTCCATGACGATGACTTCGTCGCTGCTTACCAGCGCACGGGCGATGGCCACGCGCTGCTGCTGCCCGCCGGAAAGCTGGCTGGGCAGATGGTTTTCATAACCCACCATGCGGACCTGCTCCAGGGCATGTTTGGCACGGCGGGCCATTTCATCCCGGTTCATCCGCATCTTTTTCATAGGATACAAGATATTTTCCAAAACCGTCAGATGGGGCCAGACTGCGTAATCCTGGAACACCACGCCGATGTGGCGGCGTTCGGGGGGCACGTCGATCCGGTCTTTGGCGCTGAATACACAGCGGTCACCTACATAGATGGCGCCTGTCTCGGGTTTGATAAACCCTAACAGGCAGCGCACCAGGGTGGTCTTGCCGCAGCCGGAAGGACCTACCAGGCACATGATCTGGCTTTCTTCCACGGTGAGGGAAAAATTTTTCAGAATGCATTTATCCCCGTAGTGGAACGTGATGTTTTCAAAACGGACATCAGCCATAGGTCTTCCTCCATTTAATGGTGAAATAGAAAAATGGTGAAGGCAGGGCATCCCCTGTCTTCACCATGAGGTTTCAGGAGACACTTGTTACATCAGTGCTTCCTTAGAATCGGATAGGCGGCAATTAACTTGCTGCCCTTTGCAATTAACGTTACGGATTATTTTTTCTTGAAGATGCCGTCAAACTGTTTCAGCATATCTTTGGAACCGGTTGCCAGTGCCTGCAGGTCAACCTTCATAGCGCGTTTGGCAATGGTTTCGGCGCTTTCGCCCTTCTGTTTTACGTCTTTGCGGACGGACAGCAGGTTGTTGGCAACCAGAACTTCCTGGCCTTCCTTGGAGAGGATGAAGTCAATCAGCAGTTTGCCGTTCTTTTCATTCTTGGCGCCTTTAACCAAAGCTACAGGGCTGAAAATGGAAACGATGTCTTTGTCCAGATATACAAAGTCGATGGTGGAGCCTTTGGCTTTCAGGTTGTTGGTAACATAGTCCAGGCACATGCCGACTTTGTAAGCGCCGGCCGCGATCTGGTTGTGGGAAGCGGTGGTGCCGGACTGGAGTTCCGTACCGTTGGCTTTCAGTTTTTCAAAGAAAGCAGGACCGTAATCCTTGCTGGCCATCAATGCGCCAAGTGCCCGGGTCGGTCATAACGATCTGGCCTTTCCATTTCGGATCCAGCAAATCGTTCCAGGTCTTGGGAGCTTCTTCCTTCTTTACTTTGGTGGTGTTGTAGGCGATGCCCATGTTCATCATACGGGCGCCGGTGTAGAAGCCTTCCGGATCGATAAAGGCCTTATCGATGTTCTTGGCTTCCGGGGATTCATATTTCTGGAGGATCTTCCCGTCGGCTTTGAATCCGATGTAGTCGGCAGGGTCGCCAACCCAGATTACGTCAGCTGCAACCTGGCCTCCTTTTGCTTCGGTGAAGATTTTGGTTTTAACTTTGCCGGTGCCTGCGAAATAATAATCCATCTTAATGTTGGGATATTTCTTCTCAAAGGCTTTCTTAACCGCGTTCAGCTGGTCTTCCTGCATGGACGAATACAGCATTACGGTATCGGTGGCCGCCGCTGCTTTCGGAGCGTCTTTCTTCGGGGCGTCAGCCTTTTTGTCCCCGCCGCCGCAACCGGCCATCATGAGAGCCATAACCAGCATCAGGGAACCAGCAACATACGTTTTTTTCATAAAACTTCTCCTCCTTGATTTTTAAAATTTTAATACGATTTTAAAATTATCATAGGTAACGGAAACGCTGATTAATTCGTCTGCACGCTGACCGGTGCTTTTTGTGACTGACTGCGTCAATGTCCCTCAACGCAGCTACGGCTGCGCCCTCGGGCCATTTCCTTGTCAGGCGCAAAAAGCCCTCGGTCATCGCACAAACTCATTTAATCAGCGTCTCCTTATGTAAACTTACGGAAGCTTACTCTATTATTATAACGCATGCCTACAAATGATTCAATGATTTGTGTGAGTTTTGGAAAACTTTTTTATGAAATAAAAAGCCGCCCGTTTGGTGACGGGCGGCTATGAGTGCGGTTATCGTCTGAAACCGTGGTGATTATGATGTTTTGGCGGCATACGATGCACTTTGCCGTATGATTTAAAACCGGGGCTGTGGCGTTTCATTTGGTGGAGCGGGGCATGCCGTACGGGCTTCCAGGTGTGAGAGACAGGGCCTCTGGTATGCATGGCCGGTCTGTGCTTCGCATACCGGTGGTGCATGTGTTTGGCATGAAGCTTATGTCCCGGCTTTGCAGCGGGTTTATAATGACGGTGCAGCGGACGTTTCACCTGCTGCTGTGCCTGTGCAAGACTCATGCGGCCATTGGCTGCTTCGCTGATTCCCGGTAAAAATGAAGTGGCAAGAAAAGCGGCCATACATGCGGCGGTTACTATTTTTTTGAAGTTGAAGTTCATCTCGTTTCGCCTCCTTTTAATCGTTTGCGTTGTTTGATAAGATTTGTCGGATTGATTCAATCCTGGTTCGTTGTGTTTATAGTATTCGAAAAAAAGGGCGAAAGCTTGACGAAAATATGTATTTTTTGTGTTTAATTATGTTTTACACAGTAAAGATTGTTATGATATAATTTAAAAAATTTATCAGCGTCAATTTTAATGACCCTGCCTTGTATATATTATTATAGAGGAATTTGGAACATGAAAAATCTGGAAAAGCGCGCGGTCTATTTCTTTGACCGTCTGGCAATGTTAATTTCCGAAGACCCCGAAGTACTGGACGTGCTGCACTATTATCGCCGGTTCACGGACATGTTCAGGATCCTGCAATACTATGGGTATCTGACAGACATGACGCTGGACGAATATATTGACAATGCGATACAGGCCGGCTGACCCTCAATATCTGCCGACCCAATACGACGGAGGAAGGACTGCCCGTCATGGTGTATTTCCATGGTGGGAACTTTCAGATCGGGCAGGCGGAGGAATGGCTGGGCAACAAGTTCAGCGAAGTGTTGACGGCGGTCCATGTCAGCGTGACATACCGTCTGGGGGCGCTGGGCTTCAACCCGCTGCCCGCCCTTTGGACCGGCGACGCGGAAGAGGACAGCGGCAGAAAGCACAGACTCCGGAAAAACCGGATACCACGCTGGAAGCGGATAAGGCGTTCAGCATAAAATACGGAAGCCGGAGCTGCAGCAGGAAATGTTTTTCGACGGTGACAGGCAGCGCGGATATGTGAAGACGGGGTGGAACGAGTTCGGCTTCGAGGATGTGTTTGCCCGGTTTAAAGCCGACACATCGGTTTCGGAGGAAAGCAAGGATTTCATCGCCAGCCGTGTTTTCAATCACCGCATTTTCAGCCGTGAGTGGGACGCCCGGTACGGGAACCCGCCTGATCCCATGCTGATCAGACCGTAACGGCCGGTTTATCATCAGGAAATTATGTAAAAAATAATATTTTTTAAATAGAATAAAGAAATATGGTTAGTAAAAGGAGATGTGAATCATGAGACTAAGCACCTATGAAATCATCCTGCCGCTGGTGGGTACGGATGAAAAACCGATTGAGGGGTACATGCTGCTGACGAACGGCTTGTACGGCGCCGTGGACGTAGTGCCGAAGGAAGACGCGGACAAGCTGCAGGCAGGAAATTTTGCCGGATTGCCCGCCGCGCTGCGGGAACGGCTTATGCTGCGTGGACATATCACCCGCAAAGACGAAGCGGGCGAACTGGCAGATCTGAAACTTCTTTCACGCATCTTCAAGACCATTCAGGGCCGCAGCGGTGTGGGACTGGTCATCATGCCCACCTACGACTGCAATTTCCGCTGCCCGTACTGCTTTGAACAGCACCGGCTGAAGAAAGGGCAGGACTGGCTCGATAACACCATGAGCGATGAGATGATAGAAGCCGTTTTCGGCGCGCTGAAGGACTACAGAGCACGGGGTTATATGGTGAACGGCTGCTCGTTCTATGGCGGGGAACCGTTCCTGGCAAAGAATCTCGGCGTGGTAAAAAAGATTGCCGACAAATGCAGGGAAATGGATCTGTCTATGGGCGCCATTACCAACGGGTACGATCTGGAAACGTATCTGGACTTTATAGAAGAATACAAGCTGAGAAACTTACAGGTGACGGTGGATGGCACGGCGGAGCTGAATGACCGCCGGCGTCTCCACAAGGACGGCCTGCCCACCTACGACCGAATCCTGCGCAATGTGGAGCTGGCGCTGCAGCGGGGCGTGAGGGTGAACCTGCGGGTGAACGTGGGCAAAGAGAACCTGCACGGGATGAAGGACCTGATCGATGACCTGAAGGCCCGGGGATTTATCGCGAAAGAAGAAGAACGGGCCAAAGAGGAAGAGGAACTCAGGAAAACCGACCCCCAGGCGAAGACAAAGCGGGGCCAGTTCTCGTATTACTTTAAGGCGACCACCGATGATGCGCATCCGGAAAAGAATATCAGCGAGCAGGATACCATTGACGAAATGATGAAGATCGGCTTCACAGCGGAGGAAGCAGTTGCCCGCCAGAGCCAGTACAACATGATCTGGAACCGGATGAAGAATCTATTTAAGAAGGAAGGGTATCCGGATTTCTCCCCGGCGTATTGCGGCGCCGAGAT
>CAJODT010000090.1:0-6519 GCA_905233365.1 uncultured Succiniclasticum sp. | reverse complement strand
CTGGGACGTCGTAGGGAAAGACGACCAGGCGACGGGTTATATCCAGCCCGGTATGAGCCGGTTCTTATGGAATTTCAACAAGGCAAAGTGGCGTACCCGTACCGTGGACCTGATACCGGCCTGCCAGAGCTGCCCGTATGCCTTTATCTGCCGGGGCGGCTGCGCTTCCCGCTCCAGCAACGCGTATGATGACTATTTCCGGGAATTCTGCGGCGAGATCCGGGAGATTTTTGCTTTCACAGCATCCCGTTTGGCCGGTCAGGAGTGGGAAAAACGCCGTGCCGCCGCTGCCGCGGGTGAAGCAAGCATGGATGCCTGCGCGGGCGAACTGACGCTGTCCCTGGCCGGACCCGCCTCGCGGTTTACAGAGACGGAACGGGCGAAGATTATGGAAACAAACAGCCAGAAGGAAATGTTTGATATTGTAAAAAGGGCTGCCTTTTTCCCGGAACCTGAGAAAGCGGGAAAATAAAAATAATGAATTACATTTAGGAGGGGACCAGTTATGACGATCAACAATTTACAAGGGTAAATCATATGATTAAAATTCTGTTTGTCTGTCATGGCAGCATCTGCCGTTCACCTATGGCAGAGTTTGTAATGAAAGATATGGTGCGTAAGGCCGGCCTGGAAAACAGGTTTGTGATTGAATCCAAAGCGGCCCGGCGTGATGAGCTGGGGAATGACACGCATTATGGAACCAGAGCCAAGCTGCGGCAGATGGGAATTCCTTTTGCGAAACGCAGGGCCACGCTGCTCAGTAAAGCGGATTACGCCGCGTATGATTACCTGGTTGCCATGGATGAGGAAAACGTTCACGATATGCTGCGACTGTTTGGCGGCGACCCGGAGAAAAAGATAACCATGCTGTTGCAGTTTGCCGGGGAAAACCGGGAGGTGGCCGACCCCTGGTACACGGGAAATTTTGATGAAACCTATGAAGATGTAGTAAAGGGGTGTAAAGGCTTACTGGAGGCAGTGAAGGAAAGATAGTTTTTGAAACAGTAAGGCCTGGTTCTTTTGAATAATAAAGTAATCTTCAGATTTTATTATTTGCCAAGAGAAAGTAGGTTAGTAAGCAAAATGTACGAACGTTGATAATTCATCAATGAAAGCATGAAATTGATGAATTTTAAAACGAGAAAAAGGTTAATCCCTGTCAACACGCGCATTACTGGTGGGTTGGCAGGGATTTTTAATTTGCGCATGCAAGAGGAGACTTTTGGACAGAAAATGATTTAAAATATAGATAGTGGGGACCGCGGATCGCGGATGCGGATGCAGGGATAAAAGTGTATTTATGAAGGTGGTACAGGAATAATCTGGCTTTTGTAAATATCTAAAATAACATATTATGACTTGTGCTATAATATTATCGAAAAGGATTAACAAAACAAAAAAGGCCTGCAAAGCAGACCTTAATGTTCCACACGGTGGAGGTTCCGAAGAACGGGTTGAATAAATTTTTATTTGAACTTGTAATGTAAACTCACTGGATGGTAAACAATGAGCTTACATTAATGCTAAACCATAATTTCTATTTTGTCAATAAGAACTTGCTAACAGTAAGTAAAAAGAGAGGATGACTTTACATGTCTAAAAAGTTTGCAGGAGAGTATTATTTGGGCCTTGATATTGGAACGGACTCTGTAGGTTGGGCAGTGACAGATAATCAGTATAATGTTTTAAAGTTTAATGGAAAATCCATGTGGGGCATTCGCTTGTTTGACGCGGCACAAACAGCAGCGGAAAGAAGAGTGTTCAGAACAGCACGGCGGCGTGTTGAACGCCGCAGGTGGCGTTTGGAGCTTTTGCAAGAATTATTTCAAAATGAAATTGAGAAAAAGGATCCGGATTTTTTCCAAAGAATGAAAGACAGTGCTTTATATCCGGAAGACAGCAAAACAGGCAAACCGTTTGCGTTGTTTTGCGATAAAGATTTGAACGACAAATTGTATTACAAACAGTATCCTACGATTTATCATCTGCGTAAAGCATTGTTGACAGAAAAGAGTAAATTTGATATCAGACTGGTTTATCTTGCAATTCATCATATACTTAAACACAGAGGTCATTTCCTGTTTAATGGGGATTTTTCCAACGTCACGCGGTTTAGCTTTGCTTTTGAACAATTGCAGACTTGCTTGTGCAATGAGCTTGACATGGACTTTGAGTGCAACAATGTTCAGAAACTGAGCGAAATCTTAAAAGATACCCATATGAGCAAAAATGATAAAGTGAAAGCATCTGTTGCACTATTTGAAAATCCAGGAGACAAAAAACAGTTGCAGGCAGTGATTGGTCTTTTCTGTGGGGCAAAGAAAAAGCTTGCAGATGTGTTTTTGGATGAAACTTTAAATGATACTGAAATGCCCAGTATTTCAATTGCTGACAAGCCTTATGAAGAGTTAAGACCGGAACTGGAGAGTATATTGGCAGAAAAATGCTGTGTGATTGATTACATTAAAGCTGTATATGACTGGGCTATATTGGCGGATATGTTGGATGGTGGAGAATACGGTAATCGTACATATATCTCTGTAGCAAGGGTAAGGCAGTATGAAAAGCATCATGATGATTTAAAAAAATTAAAAAAACTGGTGCGCCGGTATTGCAAGTCAGAATATAAATCGTTTTTCAGCGTTGCCGGAACAGATAATTATTGTGCATATATCGGTGATGATATTGAAACAGATGACAGAAAATCGGTTAAGAAATGTAAACAGGAGGATTTTTATAAACGCATAAAAGGGTTATTGAAGAAAGCTATTGAAAATGGCTGTCCAAAAGATGAAGTGGCGGAAATTATTAAAGATATTGATGCCCAGGTTTTCTTACCATTACAGGTTACTAAAGATAACGGAGTTATTCCGCATCAAGTACATGAGATGGAACTGAAACAGATTTTAAAGAATGCGGAAAAATATTATCCTTTTCTGTGTAAAAAGGATGAGGAAAGTATTGTTATCAGTAACAAAATTCTGCAACTGTTCAAATTCCGAATTCCGTATTATGTTGGTCCTTTAAACAGTAGAATAGGAAAAAATAGCTGGATTGTCCGTCGAGCAGAAGGTAAGATATATCCTTGGAACTTTGAAGAAAAAGTTGATTTGGATAAGTCAGAGGAAGGATTTATCCGCCGTATGACAAATCCGTGTACCTATATGGCAGGTGCAGATGTTTTACCAAAGTATTCTTTGCTTTATTCTGAGTTTATGGTTTTAAATGAATTGAACAATGTCAGAATCTGCGGTGACAAATTATCTGTGGAAATTAAGCAGACAATAATTAAAGATTTGTTCCAAAGAACTCGCCGTGTAACTGTCCGAAAGCTTTGTGATAAGTTAAAAGCAGAAGGGGTTATTTCCAGAAATCCAAATCAAAAAGATATTGACATAAAAGGCATTGATCAGGATTTAAAATCTTCAATGGTTTCTTATATTGATTTCAAAAATATTTTTGGCAAAGAAATAGAAAAATACTCCGTACAACAGATGTGTGAACGAATTATCTTTTTGCTGACCATTCATCACGATGACAAAAGAAGGTTGCAAAAACGTATTCGTGCAGAATTTACAGAAACGCAGATTACTGATAATCAGCTTCAGAAAGTTTTGCGGTTGAATTATCAGGGATGGGGCAGATTCTCTGCTGAGTTTTTAAAGGAATTAAAAGGTGTTGATACAGAAACCGGCGAGGTTTTTTCAATCATAAATGCATTACGGAAAACAGATGATAATTTAATGCAGCTGTTAAGTAACCGCTATACATTTTCGGAAGAGTTGGAGAAATATAATAGTAATAAACGCAAAAAGATAGAAGCATTAACATATGATAATATCATGGAAGGCATTGTAGCTTCACCAGCCATTAAGCGTTCAGCGTGGCAGGCAATATCTATTGTTATGGAATTGAGTAAAATTATGGGACGGGAGCCTAAACGCATTTTTGTGGAAATGGCGCGTGGTCCAGAAGAAAAGAAATATACTATATCAAGAAAGAATCAATTATTGGAACTTTATAAATCCGTCAAAGATGAAAGCCGAGATTGGAAAACTGAACTGGAAACAAAAACGGAAAGTGATTTCCGTAGTATTAAACTGTTTCTGTACTATACGCAAATGGGGCGTTGTATGTATACCGGTGAACCAATTGATTTGGATCAGCTAACTAATACAACAATTTATGATCGCGATCATATTTATCCACAGTCGTTGACGAAAGATGACAGCCTGAATAATTTAGTTTTGGTCAAAAAAGTAGAAAATGCCAATAAGGGAAATGGCTTGATTTCTGCTGATATTCAGAAGAAAATGAGAGGCTTTTGGGCGGAATTAAAGAAAAAGGGCTTAATTTCAGATGAAAAATTTAGCCGTTTAACCAGAACTACACCATTGTCTGATGACGAATTGGCTGGGTTCATTAATCGCCAATTAGTAGAAACAAGGCAATCTTCCAAAATTGTGGCCGATTTATTCCATCAACTGTATCCTACAACGCAGGTTGTGTATGTGAAAGCCAAAATAGTGTCTGACTTCCGTCACGAAACACTGGATATGGTTAAAGTACGTTCGCTTAATGATTTACACCATGCAAAAGATGCATATCTGAATATTGTAACGGGCAATGTTTATTACGAAAAGTTTAGCGGTAATCCGTTAACCTGGTTGAGAAAGAATCCAGACAGAAACTATAGTTTGAATCAAATGTTTAACTATGACATAGTGAAAAAGACAAAAGAGGGAACTTCTTATGTTTGGAAAAAGGGAAAAGACGGTTCCATTGCAGTTGTAAGAAGAACCATGGAACGGAATGATATTTTATATACGAGGCAGGCTACGGAAAATAAAAATGGCGGATTGTTTGACCAAAATATTGTAAGTAGTAAGAATAAACCGTTTATACCTGTAAAGAAGGGGTTGGATGTTAATAAGTATGGTGGATATAAAGGAATAACGCCTGCATATTTTGCACTCATCGAGTTTACTGATAAAAAGGGAAGTCGCCAACGGTTGCTTGAAGCTGTTCCGTTATATTTGCGGGCAGATATTGACAACGATTCAAATGTATTGCGTGACTTTTACAAAAATGTGTTAGGCTTAGAGAATCCAGTTGTTATTTTGAATAGGATTAAAAAGAATTCTTTATTAAAAATAAATGGTTTTCTGATTCATTTGCGTGGTACAACCGGGTTTTCTGCTTCGCAGTTGAAGGTACAAAATGCTGTTGAATTCAGTCTGCCACATCACATGGAAGATTATGTTAAGAAGCTTGAAAACTATGAAAAACATATAATAGCAGAAAGAGGTTCAACGAAAAATTCTCAGATAAAGATTACCGAGTGGGATGGAATTAGTAAAGAAAAGAATCTGCAATTATATGATATGTTTATTAATAAAATGGAAAATACGATTTACAAATTCAGACCTGCTAACCAGGTGTCAAATTTGAAGGAAAACAGAGAAGTTTTCAATTCATTAGCTGTTGAAGATCAGTGCTCTGTATTAAATCAAGTATTAATGTTATTTGTTTGTAAGCCAGTTACAGCCAACTTATCACTAATTAAAGGATCGAAGAATGCCGGTAATATGGCTTTATCTAAAATAATTTCTAATATGCGAAGCGCTTACTTGATTCATCAGTCCGTAACAGGTCTCTTTGAACAAAAAATTGATTTATTAAAGGTTAGTTCGCAGAAAGACTAAGGTGCCCTATACGAGAAACTAGAAACAGAAATTAACACTACGGACAATTTATATGTTTGGAATGAGCTTTGTGGTAAGATGGAAAAGGAGTTGCAATATTTTTTGGATACAATGGATTACCGCATATCGTATGCGGATAATATCACAATAAAAGATTTTTTAAAGTTGATGAAGGTGCGTTTTCAAGAAGAGGGTGTTCATTTTTTTGAAAAACTATTAGATTTTATCCGACTAGAGCAACAAATTCTGAAGGTCAGATTATTTGTTTTGGTAAATATTAAAGGCTATTTGAACTTAGAACAACTGCACTTTTTATATCAGCAGAGTTGTTATGATAAATTCCAATTGTTGCTGATTGAATCTTGTATGGATGAGCAGAAAAGAATTGGAGGTGAGCATGTACTGATTATTGATAATGATAGTTGTGTTATTTGCTGATTTATATGATAATATTATTGATCATCTTGAATTTACCTGCGTGGTAATGTCGCAGAACTACAAACCAATTTGAGGTTTGAGAGTAATGTAAATTCATAGGATGGTAAAACCAATGTTCCTTCCTATTTTGGAATGGCAAGGTTTGAGAGTAATGTAAATTCATAGGATGGTAAAACTCCGCTGCCATATGCACCGGAGCGGTACCTGTTTGAGAGTAATGTAAATTCATAGGATGGTAAAACTGGGAAAAAATTTTGAGTGGGTGAAAGAATGTTTGAGAGTAATGTAAATTCATAGGATGGTAAAACCTGTTGAACTTGGCAATGCTTATCTGAATCCGTTTGAGAGTAATGTAAATTCATAGGATGGTAAAACC
>CAJODT010000089.1:8743-14972 GCA_905233365.1 uncultured Succiniclasticum sp. | reverse complement strand
ACAGATGCACTTGACAACGCCGGCCCGTTCGTAGAATTCTGCCAGGCGGGAGCTTAAGTACGCAGGATAGCCTTCGTCACCGGGCATTTCTTCCAGACGGGAGCTCATCTCACGCATGGCCTCGGCCCAGCGGGAGGTAGAGTCTGCCATGATGGCTACCTTGTAACCCATGTCGCGGAAATACTCCGCAATGGTAATGCCTGTATAAATGGACGCCTCACGGGCCGCAACGGGCATATCGGAGGTATTTGCAATCAGTACGGTACGCTTCATCAGGGGCAGTCCCGTACGCGGGTCGTTCAGTTCCGGGAACTCCATCAGAACGTCGGTCATCTCGTTGCCGCGCTCGCCGCAGCCTACGTAGATGATGATATCGGCGTCAGCCCACTTGGCCAGCTGGTGCTGGATAACGGTCTTGCCGCTGCCAAAGGGGCCCGGCACGGCCGCCACACCGCCCTTGGCGATGGGGAAGAGAGCATCTACGACACGCTGGCCGGTAACCATCGGCTCTGTCGGAGGCAGTTTTTCCTTAAAGGGACGGCTGCGGCGCACGGGCCAGGTCTGGAGCATCGGATACTCCGTCACGTTGCCGTTTTTATCCTTGATCTTGTAAACAGGATCAAGGATGGTAGCTTCGCCGCTGAACACCCATTCCACGGTGCCTTCCTTGCGCGGAGGCAGCATGATCTTGTGCAGTACGGCCGGGGTCTCCTGGACCACGCCGATGATGTCGCCGCCCACTACATGGTCGCCCACATGCACCTGCGGTTCAAACTTCCATTTTTTCTCACGGTTCAGCTTGGGGACTTCGACACCGCGGGTAATACGGTCACCCGCCTTGTTGTACAGCACGTCCAGAGGACGCTGGATGCCGTCAAAGATACCCTCGATCAGACCGGGGGCCAGCTCCACGGACAGCGGGGAACGGGTCGATTCCACTGGCTCGCCGGGTCCCAGGCCTGCCGTTTCTTCATATACCTGAATGGAGGCCAGGTCGTCTCTCAATTCGATTACCTCGCCGATCAGATGCTTCTCGCTGACACGGACCACGTCGTAGAGTTCGACGTCGGCCATGCCGCTGGCAACGATCAGCGGGCCTGATACTTTTACTATAGTTCCACTCATCGGCTATTTACCTACCCTTCCTTGAAAAGAATGTCTGCGCCCACAGCCTTCTCTACATTGCCTTTCAGCCTTTTCATGCCCAGCCCCAGGCTGCCCTTGGTGGACGGGATGGGGATAATGGCAGGAAATGTCGCAGTAGTGTAATAATCAATTGCCTCGGGTACCAGCTGCGCGGCCTCTTCGGTGATGTAGATAATTGCATACCCGGCATCCGCCAGCTTGTGTATCCTTTTTTCTATCATAGGGCCCTGTTCCTCGTAATACACATCCAGACCGATAGCCTTGAAGATCATTACGGAACTGGGGTCGCCAATCACCGCGATTTTTCGCTTCTTCATAAGATATCCGCCTTTCTATGCGTACAGCTCGGGCAGTTCGTAGTCAAAGCCGCCCCGCTTGGCTCCGAAGATCACCCTGAGCGCTTTGGCTTCCGCCTCGCGGCCCATAAGGTAACCGATGATCGGACCCAGGGAGAACATGTCCCATTTCACACTGCGCAGAACATTCATCAGCGCCGTTTCCATTTTACGTTTCAGAACAGATGCATCGCCGGTGGTAACATATTCCTCCACGCTCTGGGAAATAATCTTGCCGTTTTTGCCTCTGTTGAATTTCGCTCCCAACTGTTCCATCGGGGTATCCATCCCCTCCAGGAACACGTTGAAGTCGATTTCCCCGCCTTCCAGGAGCATCAGACGCAGCTTGTCCACGTCCCAGTTGAGGAGCCTTGCCCTCACCACGCTGCGGGCGTTCTGGAAGTCCGCCTGCAGGGAGAAATAATCCCGGACGAAGCTGTGATCGTTCTTTTTATCCAGCACGCTCTTGATGTGACGGAACATGGCCCCGTCAATCTCGGCGCTGAACTTCAGAGGATCGATCCCGCGGGTCAGTTCCGCCTCAATCTTGTTCATAGTATTGCGGTAAACTTCGGGCAAGGGCTCGTAGTTGGAGCTGGCCACGCATTCCTTGAGCTGTTCCAGGGGGAAGGAGCCGCCGTCGATCAGCACGTCGGGAGCTTCCACTCCCAGGAGGCGTGCCTTCAGCAGCGTCTTGAGGTTGTGCCCGTCCACTTCCAGCAAAAAGAGACTTGTAAGTTCCGGAGCGGGCGTGACCTCCCACACTATCTTTCTGGATATCTGCAGTTGTTCGCGGATGACGTAGTCAATTTCCTCCGAAGCAATCTGTTCGGGACTCAGGTTTCCACCGTAACCGGTCTCCAGCAGCAGCGCCAGCGACTCCTGGGCAGAACCTGCCTCGTAGATACGCCTCAGCTTGGCCGCGTCCAGCATCTTCGTAGAGAGCTGGCTGATACGGCCTACCGCGTATTCGTAACTTGCCTGCGGCATGCTATTTCACCTCCGCGGCAAAGAGCATGTCCGCCACTTCCTTTTCGATCCGGGTGCGAACATCCCCCAAAATAGTTGCAAAGGATCCGTCGAAATCACTTGTTTTGCCCTGCAGGAGTATGCCGCCGGCAAACTTCGCCGCCTCGTCGGACAGCGTCAGTCCGCCCTGCTTGCCTGCCTGGACCAATGCTGCATTCAGCTTTGCCAGGAAACCGCCCTCGTATTTCGCCCGGTCTGCTGCCGGCACGCAGAGTTTTTCCGTACCGGTCTCGGCGGACTTCACGACGATGGAGGTAATGAGCTGCTCCCACTTGTCCTCCGGCATCGCGGCTATGGTTTCTTCCGCCTTGGCGAACGCCATCTCCAGCACCTTGCGCTTACTGTCCAGGGAGTTCTTCCTGGCTTCCAGTTCGGCGATAAGGATCTGGCGGCGGGCTGCCTCGTCGGCATCGGCCGCGGCCTGAGCGTTGATTTCTTCTATTTTTACCTTTGCAGCAGCTGTTATTTTTTCAGTAGAGGCGGCAGCCTTTTTCTTGGCGGCATCGATAATCTCAGCCGCCTCGCGCTTGCCTTCCTCCTCTATCTTGAGAATAATCTTGTTTGCTGCCATCGGTCTACCTCCCTGTGTTAAAGCTTCACGCCGTTAACCATGATGAAGGAGATGAGCAGGGAAAGAACTGCGTAGGTTTCAACCATGGCGGCCAGAATGATGCCCTTACCGGTTTCTTCCGGACGCTTTGCGCACAGGTAAATGCCGGATGCGGCAACTTTGCCCTGGTAAATACCGCTCATCAGTCCGCCTATGGCCATCGGCAGGCCTGCGCAGAACAGGGCGATGCCCTGGAAGGTGGTCAGGTCCTTGACGTTGCCGTCAATTACGCCCAGGTTCAGGACGATGATGAACGCGATAAGCAGACCATAAATGCCCTGTGTACCCGGCAGAGCTTGCAGTACGAGGACGTTACCGAATTTGTCCGGATCCTCGGATACGACACCGGCGCCTGCCTGACCGGCAATACCTACACCCACAGCGCTTCCTACACCGGCAAAACCGGCGGCCACTGCCGCGCCTGCAAACGCAAGAGCTGTTCCTAAAGTAATCATTATTAACTGCCTCCTTTTAATTTCGTTTATATAAATTTTTTATTTGGTTACGTTCATGTACTTAGTCCTGATAGCCAGAGGAACGAACGCCTTGCCGCCGGCTTCATAGAACTTGCCGAAGAATTCGATGTACTGCAGACGGCTGCTGTGTACGAAAGCGCCCAGTACATTGATGACGATATTGAACAGATGACCTCCCAGAAGTACCAGTACGGCCACGACGGTTCCTACCGGTCCCGCCTCCATGAGCATCTGCGCGATGGTGTTGATAACCATGGCGATAACGCCCGTGGCCAGACCCAGCGCAAAGATTCTGGAATAGCTCAGCAGGTCGCTCATGTACCCGCTGATGTTGTACAGGGAAAGGAGACCGCCCATCAGTTTGGCCGGAATACCCTTCTTGTCACGCCCGCCCGTTAGCACGATGATGGCGGCACCCGCGATGGCCAGATACTTGCCAACCGGTCCCGGCACAAAGGCCATGCAGAAGAAGCCCGCGAACATGATCAGCCAGCTGATCTCGTCACAGAAGGCCCCGAAGACGTCTCCGTCCCGGATGAGCATGTAAGCCTTGAGCAGCATGCCACAGACCAGGTGCAGGACGCCCAGCCCGAAGCAGAGGGCCAGCATCTTCAGGGGTTCCTTCATGGGCACGAAGAGCAGCGGGTGCAGCTCCAGACCGAACCAGCCTCCGAAGAGCGCTCCCCAGATAATCGTTGAGATGCTGCCGAAGAGGATGACCATGCCCAGCTTGCCGGCAAACCCCTGGGGCTTGACCAGCTTGAGGGCGATCAACAGGCCGATGGTGAGCACCAGGCCGTAGCCTGCGTCCGAAAGCATCATGCCGAAGAAGATAAAGTGGAACGGCGCCATCAGGAAATCCGGGTCGATACTGCCCGCCTGAGGCCTGGAATAAAGTTCGATTACCGATTCGTAAGGTTTTACGAAGGAATTGTTTTCCAGTTCTGTAGGCGGAATCTCTCCCTCCGCCGGATCGTTGAACTCAATCTGGTACGCATCCGTCGCACTCCTGACGGCTCTTTCTACCTGGACCGTACGATCCTTCCGGACCCAGCCCTCCAGGTAAAAGGTCTTTTCGGTCTCCGTACCGCCGTTGGCCAGGCGTTCCTCCTTGGCCGTCAGCTGGTCGTAATACAACTGAAGTTCTGCCTTGCTTTCGGCAATCTTTTTGGCCTCTGCCTCCAGCTCGTCGGCATTTAAGTTCTTCACCCGGGCGGCCTCCGTGAGATCTACAATGATCTCCTTAACCAGTCCCGTGCGCTTGGGAAAGACGATATCGGCAAATTCATGCGCTTTGAGGAAATGCTTGAGCTGCGCTGCGTCCTCCTTCAGGCAGAAGAGCAACATAGCGCGTCCCTCCGGTGCCTCTTGCAGCAGGATGGGCTCTGCCGCCAGCTCCTTGATATCCTCCAGGAAAGCTTCCTTTTCCAGCTCCGGCAGATAACCCGCGAAATACACACTGTTTTCCGTAGGAGCAAGCTGCTCCAGCGGAATGTCCAGGTCTTTCCACGGTTGAAGGGCCTCTACCTGGCTTGTCATGGTCGACGCCTCATTCCGGAGGGTCATGATCTTGCCGGAGAGTTCCTCAATCTGGTCTGCCAGGTCCGATCCTTCCTTTGATTCATGTAGGAAGGAATCATAGGAAACCGGAAGGCGGGTGGCAAACACGGAATCTTTTTTCCCGTGCAGGTCGACAAATTTCAGGGCGTCCCTGGTCTTTATGATCTGGTCGCCCACCTTGTCCGCTCCTTCCAGCGCCTGGGTCTTGTCGCCTTCCGAAATGAGCATGATGTTGCCGTCTTTCTGCAGCGCAAGTAAAATGGCGTCGCGGTCTTCCTTCAGCGCGAACAGCGTCGCCTTTTTCATTGCAATCAGCATACTAAACCACAACCCTTTCTACAATGTAAGCTACAGCCTCGGGGAGCTTCTCCTTAGCGGCTGCCGCCACTGCGCTGTCTGCTCTGGCCCGTTCTGCCACCAGGTCTTTCGCCTTGACCTTGGCATGCGCCTCGGCCTTGGCAACGGCCTCTTTGGCAGCGGCACGGGCATCGGTTATCATGGCAGCGGCCTCACGGTTTGCCGCCTCCTCCGCGTCCCGCAGAAGGTTGCGACTGGTCAGGGCGGCTTCTTTTTTTGCCTGCGCAGCAGCAGCTTCGGCCGCCTTGATGTCATCTAACATGGACATGCACATCTCACCACCTTTGTGATTTGTAGTTTATGTTAATTGATTATCAGGTCTTTCTGTATTTTAATAATTTTGTAGTAATACAAAAGGAAGATTCCAGGCAAAATTTTCTCTTCTTAATACTAATTATTATATCACGTTTTTCTGCCTGTGAAAAGGGAACCTGTAAATAATGCAAACTCATGCCAAGCCTGTTAAATTTATCCGGCAGAAGCAGGAACTGTTCCTGTTAAGTTTGCGTTTTTTCAATTTGGAATTTTTTACCTGCAAATTACAGCTTCACCTGCCTGAACCCGCAGGTCTCCAGGTCCAGCATCCGTCCCGCCAGCAGCCTGCCCAGCCCCACATCGCCGGTAAAGCAGATGGTGCAGCTGCCCTGGCCTTCTGTCCGGAGCAGCCCCCGGGCTTTTAGGTCCGCTTTAGCCTGCAGCGCCGTTGCCTCTGCCGG
>CAJODT010000089.1:479-8672 GCA_905233365.1 uncultured Succiniclasticum sp. | reverse complement strand
TTTCGCTTTCAGGGCCTCCGCGTATTCACCGATTGCCGCCTTCAGCTCCGGGCTGCCGAACCTGTTGCCTTCAATCAGCGGCACAAATTTTGTGCAGCCTACCCCGAAGACCTCTGCGGCAGGATCCGTCGCCCGGATTTCCTTCCGGTGCGCCCCGGTGCCAACGGTAAAGTCCGTAGCCATCAGGCCCACGCGTTTGTTTTTGGTTACCTTCAGCACTTCCTCCACTGCTTTGGACATACCGATCACGGTAAAGGGATGCCTGCCCCGGATCACGTCCGTCCCCAGCACCGTTATGGTATTGCAGGCCGCCACCAGCTGTTTCACCCTTTGTTGCGCCAGCCACTCCGTCATCTGCGCCACAAAAGTGATGATGGTTTCCCTGTCGCGGGTCCCGTAAGGCGCCCGGGCCGTGTCCCCCAGATACAAAAACGTCTCATGGGGCATAGCCTTCTGTAACGCGCGCAATACGCTGAGCCCGCCTACGCCGGAATCAATAACACCGATTGGCTGGTTTTTGTCCATAGTTTTCCCTCCGTCTTATCCTGCAGCGGTCAGCCCGCCATCGACGGGAATGACAGCCCCTGTCATAAAGGAATTAGCCGGGGACGCCACGCTGCAGATCACATGGGCTACTTCCCCTGCCGCCGCTATGCGCCCCAGCGGATAGCTTGCCCCCATGTCTTCTTTCGTATAACCGCCGTGCGCTGCCTCCAACTGGGCAGCCAGCAGAGGCGTATCCACATCCCCCGGGCAGATACAGTTGACCCGGATTTCCGGCGCCAGATCCAGCGCCAGCGCTTTGGTCAGGGAAACCACCGCGCCTTTGGACGCGCAGTACACGGGACAGCCGTAATTTCCACCGATCCCCGCATCGCTGGCAATGTTGATGATGCAACGGTCACGCGCCGCCGCTGAGCAAGTGTTTCCTGTCACACCCTGTTCCCCGCTTCCGGCCCCGCCGGCCGCTGCCTTTTCCGTTTCCCCGTAAGGCAGCATAAAAGGCTGGCAGGCCTGAATCATGAACAGGGTTCCCTTCACGTTCACATCCATGATCCGGTTATAATCCGCCACAGTAATATTCTCTATCCGCTTTTCCTGATAGACGCCGGCGCTGTTCACCAGGATATCGATCCGCCCCGCCCCGTAACAGATTGCAGTTGCAACAGCCGTACGGCACCCGGCCGGTTTGGTAACATCCGCCCGTATATAACGCAACCGCGCCAGATCTTCCGCCGTACCGGGAATCACACTGCCTGACCCGCCGCAGCCTGCCGTACCCAACCCGTCCGCCGCGCTGACCGTATCTGACCCGGACGGCAGACCGGGAAACACAGCAGCTTCCGGATCCTTGCATCCGGCGATCTCCGCCAGCGCCTTCATACCCCGCACGCCGTCCCGGCCTACGATGCATACATTTGCGCCGTCCAGCCAGAAAGCGCGGGCTGCCGCCAGCCCGATCCCGCTGGTACCGCCGGTAATCAATACTGTTTTTCCTTTACATCCATACTCCATGTACGAACTCCTGCTTATCTAAGGAAACACTGATTAATTCGTATGCACGCTGACCGGTGCTTTTACCTTACTAATTACGCCATCTCCGCCTTTTCTTCTGCGCTGAGTTCTTCCGGTCTGGGCAGCTCCAATACCGCTGTCGTTCCCTTCCCGTACTCGCTCTGCATACTGAGCGCAATCACATGCCGTTCTGCAATTTCCCGGGCAATAGACAGGCCCAGGCCGCTTCCGGACTTATTATTTTCACCCCGGGTCTTGTAGAACCGGTCAAACACATGGATCAGGTCTTCCTTTTTAATACCGGGGCCATGATCCGCAATGGTCAGGCGGCGGCTGGCCAGTTTTACTTCTACGGTACTGTTATCCGGACTGAACTTCACCGCGTTATCCAGGAAGATCATCAGCATCTGGTTTAAACGTCCGAAATCGCCTGTCATCTTATACATGGCTGTATCCAGCTCACACTCTATCGTAATATTCTTTTCCCGCGCCAGCTGCCGGGCACTGCGGACAGCTCCATTCACAACTTCACAGAAATTCAGCGGTTCCATGTCAATGGGGAAATCCACGTTCTGCAGACGCGACAGGTCCAGAAGGTCGTTAATCAGCCGCTGCAGGAACAGGGTCTCTTCATACATGGTATCATAATACCGCTCCACATCGGCCGGCTCCGTCACCACCTTGTCGCGCAGCGCTTCCAGGCTGCCCCGCACCACCGTCACCGGCGTGCGCAGCTCATGGGAAATGTTGGCGATGAATTCCTTCCGTATATTTTCCGTCTGTTTTGTTTTCCTGTCCGCTTCCTCCAGCCGCACTGCCATGCTGTCCAGTGTGGCGGCCAGTTCGCCGATTTCGTCGTCCTGCGGCACATAGCACCGCGCCGTATAATCGCCGGCAGCCAGTTTTTCCGCAGTGTCTTTCATCTTGTTCAGCGGTTTGGTAAACTTATTGGACAGGAACCAGGCTGCTCCCAGCGCCAAAATCAACGCCAGCACCAGGCAGCCGCCGAACACCTCCAGCGCTTCATAGAAGGTACGCCGCAGGCCGAACACCGGTATCCGCAGCATCAGCACCCCTTCCACGCCCCCGTTTCTGTCGTAGATGGGAGCCGTGGCCAGGACCATAGTTTCCTTTATTCTCTTATCATATTCTTCCTGTACGGCAGATTCGCCCTTAAACCCCTTGCGGAACATATCCCGGTAAACCTGGGGAAGGGAGTTGACTGTAGTGGCCCCTTCAAAGACAGGAGGAATATCCCGCCCCTGGGGGCCTTTGTGATGTTCTACATGGCCCCGGATATTATGGGGCACCTCTTTCATATCGCCTTCCTGAATGTGGGTCCGCATCACAACGTCGCCGTTCTTGTTGGCAACCCACACATCATCCGCCGTAATAATATTCACATAGGCGATCAGCCGGCGGGAACGCAGCAGGCTGCCCGGGTTTATTGCTTTCGCTTCAGTATTTGAACCGGCTGGCTTCGCCGCAGCATCCGGGTTTGCCTTCAATGTTGCGTCCTGTCCGCTAAAGAGCGATGTTTCTGCCTGCTCCCCGGCCAGATCGGCAGCGCGGGCAGCGTCTCCGGCGCCCTTTCTCCGTTCATTGGCTTCCCGTATACGGGAACGCTCCAGATTATCCCCCATAATGGCCGCCACGCTGGCAGCCCGGTAGGCAAGGGAGCGCTGCTGCCGCTCAATGAAATTCTCCCTGATAAAATGCCCGAACGAAAAGGCCATGACAAACGCGAATACCAAAATGGCCAGCGCAAAATAGGCCGCCAGCTTCGCAGCTATTTTACTCTTAAACATCATTAAACTCCTTACTTCTCCGCAATTTCGAAGCGGTATCCCACGCCCCAGATCGTCTTCACGGCCCAGCCGGGATGGTCAAAGGCGTCCAGCTTGGCCCGCAGCCGCTTGATATGGGAATCCACGGTACGGCTGTCCCCGAAATAATCGTAGCCCCACAGACTGTCCAGCAGGTTATCCCGGGAAAAGACCTTCTTCGAATTGGAGGCCAGCAGCCAAAGCAGCTCCTTTTCCCGTTTGGTCAGGGGTACTTCCTTATCGTCGATGGTCACCATGTAATTATCGATATCAATGACCAGATTGGCAACGGTCAGCTTACGGGAACTGGCCGTCTCCTGCTGGGGAATCCGCCGCAGGATCGCCCGGGCCCGGGCCATGACCTCTGCCGCGCTGAAAGGTTTCACGATATAATCATCCGCGCCGATATCCAGCCCCATGATCTTATCCGCGTCCTCACTCCGGGCCGTGATCATGATCACTGGCACCTGGGACATGGCACGGATGGCCTTGCATACGGCAAACCCGTCTTTTTTCGGCATCATCACATCCAGAAAAACAATGGTGATCTCCCTGGAGAATTCCCGGAACAGGCGCAGCGCCTCATCCCCGTCATAGGCGATATAACTGCCCCATCCTTCTTTGCCGGCGTAGTCCTTTAACACCTTCGTGATCTGCGCGTTATCATCAGCGATCAATACCTTGTTCATATGCAAGCCCCCTCGTCGCTAAATTACAAAGACACTTATACAAGATAATTATACAACAAAACTTCCTTCATTAAAACTATCTTTACAAAATTATCCGGCCCGGTTTACTATAATATAAATCAGAAAGGCACACCGCAAACGCAAATACATAGTTTTGTTTCCAAAAAAACATGGTTTTGTCATATATAGGCAGTAACATAAAAGCGAACCGGGGCGCGCAGGCAGGCTGAACAGCGGACATCCGTGCCAAACCGGGCTATCATAGCCGCAACAGGTGCGATCTTCCGGTTTCGCAAAACACGACACAGTAGATGCAAATTATAAAAAAGAAGGAGAGATGAAGATGATGAAGAACTGGAAAAAGAGCTTACTTGCCGCAGGCATACTGGCAACCGTACTGGCAGGCTCCGCATTCGCCGCTACCGAAGCGGAAGACGCCGCAACCCAGCAGCAGGGTTTGGATTACAACAATAAAATTGAACAGCAGGCGCCGGGTATGGAAAAAGGCCGCCCGCCCTTCCATATGGACAAAGACGGCCACCGCAGGCCCGGCCCGCGCCATGGTGAGTTCCACGGTCCCCATGACGGTCCCGGCCCGCATCACGACGGTTTCCACAAACATCCTTGCGGCCCCGGTCCGCACCATGACGGCGAGTTCCGTGGTCCCCATGACGGCCCCGGTCCGCACCGCGACGGATTCCATAAGCACCACGGCCCCCACGGTGAACGTCCGGACAAGCCCGGCAAGCTGACCCCTGATCAGCGTCAGCAACTGGCTAAAGAAAAGGAAGAGTTCTTTGCCAACTGGCAGAACATGTCCGACCGGGAACGGCGCGAAGCTACCGAGAAGTTCATCCACCGCGTTAACGAAGAACGCATGAAAAACATGACCGACGCGGAAAAAAAGACTTTTGAAAAACGCCAGGCCGAGAAAAAAGCCGAGCGGGAAAAAATCGCCAAAATGACGGATGACCAGCGCCATGAATACTTCAAACAGAAACACGACAAAATGGTGAAGCAACGCATCAAAAACATGACCAAGGAAGAAAAGGAACGTTTCCTGGAACGGGATAAACGCCAGCAGGAACGGATGGAAGCCTTCTTTAAGAAATGGAAACAGATGACGCCGGAAGAAAAAGAACAGTGGAAAAAAGAACATCAGCGCCGTCATTTCGGCCCCGGCCCCAGAGACGGCCATGGACCACGCAACGGGCAGGGACCCAACGTTCCCCCTCCCATGTAAGCCCCTGTTCATAGTAGTCAGAACTAAAGGAATATAATTCTTCCCCCTCTATGCAAAGTCCCCAGCCGCACGGCCGGGGACTTTCTGTTTTTTATAAAATAATCATGCACTTTTCAAAATTTGCCACGCATTTGCCATGATTTCAGTTTATAATACTAATAGATATAGGAAAAGCTCAAAACTAAAGAGGGAGGTTCTTTACCGTGAAAAAATGGAAACCGATGACCGCATGGCTGATCACACTGTCCGTCCTTACAGCAGGCCTCACCGTCCCCGCATCTGCCGACGCAGCCGAAATCCGGAAAGCGGATTCTGCCACCCCAACCTATACAGACGGCGCCGTCGTACCTGCAGCAAAAGCTCCCGCCGTACGCAAAGCCGCCCAGGAAAAAGCCCTGTCCGATTATTATATTACAAGCGGCAAAAAGCTGGATAACGCAGTAGCAAAGCTACTCTACATAAACCCGGAAGAAACAGGGCTGAATCCCCTTATAGATTACAACTACCGTATGGACAAAACCCTGACGGGAGACTACTTCTATCACGTAAGAGCGTTCCAGCCCGGCGTCTCCGATGCAGCCGGGGATTTCCTGCTGGCCAAAGACGACAGTTGCGTCTTCCGCCGCTTCCCCCGGGAAAACCGCACGGAACTGCTGGACGGTACCACGGAAAAGCTGCTGGAAAAGGTTGAGATTTACCCTGCTTATAAAAAAATACCCCTGGACGGGGTAGGCAAAGTGCTGATCAGGGTTCCGGGCAGCATCCCCTATAAACTGACGTTGACCAGCCTCAACGAAAACACACTCACCATCCGGACCGACGAGCACGGCCAGCAGTGGATCTACGGCGTAACCAGAGGCAAGGCCGATGTACTGGCCGAAGTAGAAATAGGCGGTTTCATAACCAGCAAGACCCTCAACTTTACCGTAATGGATGAAAAAGACCAGGCGCGGGAAGAAAACCGGACCTCCGGCTGGCCTATCGGTATCGGCATCGGTATCGGTTTTGGCCACGGCCGCCATCACGGACATGGCGGGGGAGTAGTAATCGGAATATAAGACTAGTAATTGAAATACAAAGAAGCCGTGCGAGAAAACTTACAGATTCCGTACTACCGCATCCATCATCATCACATTGCTGACTACGCCTACGCCGCCTGGGACCGGGGTAAAGGCCGATGCTTTTACTGTTGCTTCCGGCATTACATCTCCCACAATCCCGCTGTCCGTCACGTTTATCCCCACATCCACAATCACTGCGCCGGGCTTAACCATGTCCGGGGTAACGAAGTGCCGATGGCGGCCACGATAATATCCGCCTGCCGCAGCAGCTCCGGCAGGTTCTTTGTGTGGGAATGGCAGACTGTCACCGTGCAGTTTTCCTGCAATAAAAGCAGTGCAACCGGTTTACCTACAACGTTGCTGCGTCCCAGTATCACTGCATGTTTGCTGTCCAGCGGAATCTTATAAAATTTAAGGATCGCCATGCAGGCCCGGGGTGTGCATGCAGCCCAGCGGCCTTTGCCCATAAGCAGGGCTCCGCCGTTGGCCGGATTCAGGCAGTCCATGTCCTTTTCCGGGGCCAGCGCGGCTCCTACCGCTTCCCCGTCCACCTGCTTTGGCATGGGCATCATGGGCAGGATGCCGTTGATATCCGGATCTTCGTTCAGCTTCTGCACTGCCGCAACCACTTCTTCTGTGGTAGTGCTTTCCGGCAGTTCCACACAACGGCTGCCGATACCCAGACTTTCGGTCATTTTTAACAGCCGTTTCCGGTACACAAAGGAAGCGGGATCCTGTCCTACGGTTAAAATTGCCAGCGTTACTTTTTTGCCGGCTCTCTGCGCCGCTTTCACTTTCTCTTTGATTTGTTCCTTATACGCATCTGCTACGGGACGTCCGCTCATCACTAATGTTTCCATTTTTTTCATCCTTTTTCAAGTTCTAATTACACAAGCTGCAGCTTCATAAGCACGAATTAATACGGTATTATGGAAAGACCGGCAGAATTTCTGCCGGTCTTTATATTATAAAATTAATATTGTTTTCTTTAACTAAATCAGAACAGTCCGCTGATCTTGCCCACATCCGTTACGTCGATACTCTCCGCCGCCGGTTTTTTGGGCAGGCCCGGCATGGTCATGATATCGCCGGTGTAAATGACGATAAAGCCCGCGCCTGCGCTAATCTTGGCGTTCTTCACGTTTACGGTGAAGCCGGAAGGAGCGCCTAAAAGGTCCGGATTATCCGACAGGGAGTACTGGGTTTTGGCCATGCAGACCGGCAGGTTTCCATAGCCTTCCTTTTCATACTGGTCCAGAGCCTGGGCCGCTTTGGTCTGGAATTCCACCCGGTCGCCGCCGTATACTTCCTTCACAACCGCAGCGACCTTATCCCGCAGCGGCATTTCCAGCGGGTAAATAGGTTTGAAGCGGGACATGCCGCTTTCCGCCAAAGCAACCACTTCTTTGGCAAGTTCTATACCGCCTTCGCCGCCTTTGGCAAATACGTCGCTGAGGGCTACGTTCACGCCCATGCCGGCGCAGTAATCGTAAACAGCCTGCAGTTCTTCCTTGGTATCCTGGGCGAAGATGTTGATGGCAACCACCACGGGCACGCCAAATTTAAAGATGTTTTCAATATGCTTGCCCAGGTTTGGCAGGCCTTTTTTCACTGCGTCCACATTAGGCTCTTTCAGATTGGCCTTTGCAACGCCGCCGTGCATCTTCAGGGCCCGGACCGTCGCTACCAGCACGCAGGCGTCCGGCGCCAGACCGGCCTGACGGCATTTGATGTCGAAGAATTTCTCTGCGCCCAGATCAGCGCCGAATCCGGCTTCCGTAATGGTAAAGTCCGCCAGACGCAGGGCCGTACGGGTAGCCATAACGCTGTTGCAGCCGTGGGCGATGTTGGCAAAGGGG
>CAJODT010000089.1:0-461 GCA_905233365.1 uncultured Succiniclasticum sp. | reverse complement strand
ACCGCGTCCTTCAGCAGCGCCGCCATGGCTCCGGCTGCGTGCAGGTCTTCCGCCGTAACCGGTTTGCCCTCATAGTTGTAGGCAACCACGATCCGTTTCAGTCTTTCTTTCAGATCGTGCAGGTTGGAAGCCAGGCAGAGGATAGCCATAACTTCGCTGGCTACGGTAATATCGAAGCCGTCTTCCCGGGGTACGCCGTGGGCTTTGCCCCCCAGACCGATGACGATATTCCGCAGGGCCCGGTCATTCATATCTACCACGCGCTTCCAGATGACGCGTCGCGGGTCGATGTTCAGCGGATTCCCCTGCTGGATGGAGTTATCCAGCATAGCGGACAGCAGCATGTGGGCGGAGGTGATGGCATGGAAATCTCCCGTAAAATGCAGGTTGATGTCTTCCATGGGCACAACCTGGGAGTAGCCGCCGCCGGCCGCGCCGCCCTTGATCCCGAAACAGGGTCC
>CAJODT010000088.1 GCA_905233365.1 uncultured Succiniclasticum sp. | reverse complement strand
GTCGTCCATGACGGTCAGGGTACGCAGGCCCAGGAAGTCCATCTTCAGAAGACCCAGCTCTTCCACCTGGTTTTTATCAAACTGGGTGGTGATCATCCGCTCCTGGCTGATGCCCGCTTCAATGTCTGCGGCTTCGTCCAGCTGCAGAGGCACCAGTTCAATCAGGGGTTTCGGCGCAATCACCACGCCCGCCGCATGGGTGCCGCTGTTACGGGGCAGGCCTTCCACGCTTTTGGCGATGTCGATCATGCGTTTTACTTCCGGGTCGCTGTCGTACATGGCCCGCAGGTCTTTTGTCTGCAGCGCCCTGTCCAGGGTAATCCCAAGTTCCCGGGGCACCGCCTTGGCCACCCGATCCGTCTTCGGCAGACTGATGCCCAGAGCCCGTCCTACGTCCCGGACCGCCGCACGCGCCTGTAATGTTCCGAACGTGATAATCAGCGACACATGGTCTGCGCCATACTTGCGGATCACATAGTCCAGCACTTCGCCCCGCCTGCGGTAGCAGAAGTCCGTATCAATATCGGGCATGCTGACCCGTTCCGGGTTCAGGAACCGTTCAAAGAGCAAATCAAAATCCAGCGGATCAATGTTGGTAATATGAAGCAGATAGGCCACAATAGAACCTGCCGCGCTGCCACGCCCCGGTCCCACCGGAATGGGGTCGGGATTTCCCGCTGCGTCTTTGTGACTGCGGCAGTAATGGATAAAGTCCCAAACGATCAGGAAATAGGCCGCATAGCCCATCTGTTTGATAACACCCAGTTCGTACTGCAGCCGCTGATTTATTTCTTCCGATTTTTTACGTCGTGCCTCTTCCGGCAGCTTTGCCAGCAACGCGCCGTACCGTTTGGGGATTTCTTCTTCGCAAAGGGCGCGCACATATTCATCCGCGTCATTATGATAGTCTTCCGGAATGGGAAACTCCGGCAGCAATAACTGGCCAAAGGTTAAATCCACATTACAGCGTTCCGCAATGGCATGGGTATTGTGCAGCGCCTCCTCATCGTTGGGGAACAGCGCCCGCATTTCCTCATAGCTCTTGCAGTAATACCAGTCGTTGTTGAAACGCATCCGGTCCGGGTCGTCCACATTCTTGTTGGTCTGGATACAGAGCAGCACATCCTGGGCGGAAGCATCCTCCCTCTTCACATAATGGATGTCGTTGGTGACCACCAGCTTCACGCCGTACTGTTCCGCAAAAATACGCAGCTGCTGATTGACGATCCGTTCTTCTTCTAGGTCGTGGTTCTGCATTTCCAGGAAGAAGTTGTCCTTGCCAAAGATATCACTGCAACGCTCGTTCCGCCCCGTCCAGATTCCGCTGCAGAATCATTTGAGGAACTTCTCCCTGTATGCAGGCAGACAGGCAGATGATACCCTTGCTGTATTTGCGCAGGATATCCTTATCGATGCGTGGCTTGCGATAAAAGCCGTCAATAAAACCGAGAGACACCAGCTTCACCAGATTGTGATAGCCTTCCTGATTTTCCGCCAGCAGGATCAGATGGTAACGGGTCTGCTTGTCGATGCGGTCAAAGCGGCTCCCCGGGGTAATGTAACATTCACAGCCGAAGATGACCTTGAGGCCGGGCTTTCCCTCTTTTTCTGCTTCCTTATTTAATTTCTGCGCCGTTTGGTAAATGTCCACCGCGCCGTACATATTGCCGTGGTCGGTGATAGCAATGCTGTCCATCCCCAGCTCCATGGCCCGCTGCAGCAGCTCCTTCGGTTTGGAGGCGCCGTCTAACAAACTGTATTGGGTATGCACATGCAAGTGCGTAAATGGTACGTTCATGATTGGTTCCGTTCCGCCGCTTTCACTGCGGCATCATTTATTTTAAACTAGCTTTACTAAATATTTCTTTTGTTTTAATTATAACATATTCTTTTGTAAACATGCCTGCATAAACTGCAGCGGCGGGAAACCTCTAAGCCTCCTCATGCATGCAGTTTGACAGTTGTAACTTCCGGCTGCGCCTTACTGATGCATACAAACTGTCTATCCTTATATATTAGAGAGTTAGTGGAACCAAAGTCCAGTATTCATGCAGGTTTGCGTTTTAAAGTTGGTCGTTTTTACGACCATCCTAAACGCGTTGCCTCTGTAATAATGCCCAGTACCCAGCGGGCCGCATTGTTCAGATCTTCCAGGGCCAGACATTCTTCTGTCGTATGGATTTTATCCATGCCTGTGGCCAGCAATACGGTAGGCAGCCCCATACCGCAGAGGAAGTTGGCATCGCTGCAGCCTCCTGTAAAACCGGTACTGACGGGGAAGCCCAGTTTTTCCGCCGCCGCAGTTGCCAGCTTCACAGTTGCGTGTGCCGCACTGAGATTTACGCCGGGCGCCACGTCTTTCACTTCTGTTTCCAACGTGCCGCCACCCGACTCCACTATGTTTCGGAACAACGCAATCGTTTCGTTTTTCAGCCTTTCCAGCTTGTCCTCATCCGGACAGCGCATGTCAATAATCACTTCACACAACTCCGGAACGATGTTGGACGCCAGTCCGCCGTTGATCATATCCACACTCAAAGTGGTTTCTTCGTCCAGCCGCCCGTAAGCCGGCAGTGCATGCAGCGCTTTTGCCGCCAGCATAATGGCGTTAATCCCCTTTTCCGGCTCCATTCCGGCATGGGCGCTTTTCCCATGCACCTTCAGTTTCAAATTGATAGCTTTGGGTGAAGCGCTGTAGATTGCCCCCGGGTGCCCGTTGCTGTCCATACAGTATCCTACATCCGCCTTAAGCATTGACTTATCCATAAAGCGTACGCCGTTGCTGCCGGTCTCTTCCCCGATGGTAAAACAGAGCTGAACATCCCCGTGGAGCAGGTCGTTTTCAATGACACACTGCACCGCTTCCAGCACCGCTGCAATACCGCTCTTGTCATCGCCGCCCAGGGTAGTTGTTCCGTCAGAATACAGCACGCCGTCTTTTTCAATCACTGTTGTCCCCGTCGTGGGAGCCACGCTGTCCATATGCGCTTCAAAGAACAGACGCACAGCACCGGGTACGTTGCCTTTTAAAAATCCCCACACGTTCCCTGTTGTGCCGCCGAATTTTTTACCTGCGTCATCAACATGCGTTTCTAATCCCAATACCTGCAGCTTTTTCAGCAACAGCTCCGCCTCTTCCTTCTCACCGCCGCTGGGACAGGGCACGCTGACCAGTTCGATAAATGTTGCTTTCAAACGTTCTTCATTTATAGTAATTGCATTCATGACATGGATCCTTTCAAAGATTTAACTAAATTATAATTTTAGTGTAGCTACATTATACCATGAATTTCATGTCAAAAAAGGAATTCGTATTTACATAAAACATATTGTCAGGAAAAGACATAAGCAAACTGTAGGAAACGATTGCGTAATTTCATGAGATGAAATGCGCCGTCGTGTCGAGATTGTCTGAGGGACGAAGTCCCGAGTTTCGAAGCCACAGGCGCATGAATCCATGGAATAGCAATCGTTGACGTGTTTGCGATGTTTTTTCCTGTCAGAATACTCACGTCACACTTTCTTCAAAAAAATAACATATTAATTCCATATTATATGCTTGCATTCTCGGCAGATGTATGCTATTATACATCTGGCATCAGGAGGAACAGAAGGCACCGCACGGTTTTATGACCGTCGGGTTTTACCGTACAACCTTGATGCGCACACAACAAGACAGTCTGATATCGCTTGGATCAGTAAGGAACTGTTCAGCTTGATGAACATCTTCCGGTGACCGGGACGGGACGCAATAGCAACAAGCATCGCGCGCTCGGTTCCGGGTGCGCGTTTTTATTATATAAGTAAGCTCATAAAGTAACTCCGCAAAACGCAAACCTTGATTATGAAATCCATGTATTTATAAGTTTTGTTGTCAGCTAAAATTATAAAACCTACTTTACGAAAAGGGAGGTAGTTGTCATTATGAAACGCAGCGAACAATTCCGTCAGGCGAACCGGGAAGCCAAGACCACCGTGCTGGCCACGATTGTCGTCATCCTCTTCTGGATTGCGGCAGGTTTCGGTCTGGCTGATTCGGATATCGTCATTTTCGACACTCCCATCTGGGTCATCGGCGGCTGCATCGTGTCCTGGCTCTTTGCCGTTGTCGTAGCCTGGTGGCTGGCGGAATATGTCATCAAGGATGTTGACATGAAAGAAGACGCCACAGTGAAAGGAGGCGGTAAGTAATGGAAAATTTACTGAATCTGGCTCCCGCTCTTTTATTCCTGGCCGCGTTGCTTTACATCAGCTACTGGGTACAGCAGCAGTCCAGCGAAGCCCGTTCTTCCAACTTTGTGAAAGACTACTTCATCGGCGGACGTTCCTTAGGCGGCTTTGTCCTGGCTATGACCACGGTTGCCACCTACTCCAGCGTTTCCACCTTCGTGGGTGGGCCCGGCGTGGCCTGGCAGATCGGTTACGGCTGGCTGTACATGGCCATTGTCCAGATGGTGGTCATTTTCCTGGTCATGGGTGTTTTCGGCAAGAAAATATCCCTGATTGCCCGCGAAATTGACGCGGTCACCGTTATCGATATCATTCGCGCCCGGTACAAATCCGACGCGCTGGCCAATATGGCGGCTATCTTCATCGTAGCGTTCTTCTGCGCCACCATGGTCGCCCAGTTCGTAGGCGCAGCCAAACTGTTTGAAGCAGTTACCGGCTATTCCTACATGACCGGACTCACCATGTTCGGCATCATCGTGGTCATCTACACCACCATTGGCGGGTTTAAAGGCGTGGCCATCACGGACGCCATCTGCGCCATCGCCATGATGATCGGCATGGCGATCCTGTTCTACTGCCTGCTGGACAAAGCCGGCGGTTACAGTGCCATTATGGCCCACTTCCGGGCGAACGATCCCGCTATGCTGGAGCCTCTGTCCCGCGGCAAGATGCCGGTTTCACTGTACATCAGCCAGTGGCTGTTGGTCGGCGTCTGCACCCTGGCGCTGCCCCAGTCCGTAGTCCGCAGCATCAGCTATAAAGATACCAAAGCCCTGCGCAATGCCATCATCATCGGCACCATCGTCATCGGCGTAGTGACCATCATCGCTACCTGGGTCGGCGTTCTGTGCAAAGGCGTGCTCACCAATCCGGACCTGGCTGCTTATGGCGGCAGCGTGGACAACATCATGCCCCGCACCATCATCAGCGTCATGAGTCCCTTCTGGGCCGGCGTTGTCATCATCGGGCCCATCGCGGCCACCATTTCCACCGTATCTTCCCTGCTGCTCACCTCTTCTTCTTCCATTATTAAAGACGTATATATGCGCCATCTGGAAAAGAGCGGGAAATCCCTGAGCAACGAGGGAGTCAAACGGTTAAGCATGATTTTCACCATCCTGCTGGGCTTCGGTATTTACCTGATTTCCATTGCGCCTCCTTCCGTTATCTGGAAGATAAACATGTTCGCTTTCGGCGGTCTGGAAACCGCCTTCTTCTGGGTGATGATCTTCGGCCTGTTCTGGCACAAAGCCAACAGCACCGGCGCCATCTGCGCCATGTTCGGCGGCGTGGCAGCCTACTGCATCACCATGGCCCTGGGTTTCAAGGTATTTTCCCTGCACCAGATCACCATTGGTATCACCACTTCGCTGGTCTTCTTCTTTCTCGGCAACGCCATGGGCAAGATGCCCGATATGGATACCCTGAAGTTGTTCTTCCCGGATAAGTACGAAGACTGAAAAATAAAGAACCACAATAAAAAATAACCATAATAGTAAAACCGGTATCACGTTGCGTGTGATACCGGTTTTTGTTATTACGTTTGCTATGTAATTTTAATTGTCGCTTATATATCTCATGGAAGGAACACCGCCCACGATACCGTTCTTATCCTTGAACTCGCCGACCTTCTGCATCAGGTCGAAGTAGCAGGCCCAGTAGTTTTCGGATTTGGTCCAGACGCGGATCGTGTAAATCACCGCATAATCGGTGTAACCGGAAACACGTACGAAAGGCGCCGGATCCTGTAACGCGGTAGGCGTATCTTTTACGGCTTGCAGCACGGCAGCGTAAACATCTTCAAACTTATTGGCGTAGCCTGCTTTTGTCTCAATGTCTACGCGACGTAATTCTTCCGAAGAGAAGTTGGTGATCTTACCACCCATGGCTTCCGAGTTGGGAACGATGATCAGCTTGTTATCGATGGTCAGTACTTTTGTGCAGAGCATGCTGACTTCTTTCACAAAGCCTTCGATGCCGGCAATGGCAACATAATCGCCCACCTTAAAGGGTTTGGTAACCAAAATGAGGAACCCGTTGGATACGTTGGACAGGGCGCCCTGTACGGACAGGGAAATTGCCAAGCCTAACATACCTACAACAGCCAGGACAGATGCAATGGGAATGCCGATGCTTTCCGCTACCACGCAAAGGGCCACAAAGTTCAGGATTACTTTAACGAGTGCTTTCACAAAGCCCCGCACCGTGGTTTCCAGTTTAAACCGGTCCAGAATCTTGTCGATGAGCGGTCCCATGATCATACTGATGATCCGGTTGAAGATAATCAGCAGGATCAGGCCCTGAATGACGGACCCCACGCTGATGGCGCCTACTTTAAAATCCAGTATCTGCTGCGCTGTGGCAATAATTTGATTCATGATTGTTTACCTCCTTATAAAAATAAAGTATCAGCTATCTGATACTTTATTATAGCACATCTGGTGCAGAGTGATAACATTTGCACAGGTTTTTTTATAACTTTTTTAATTTTGGGAACCGCTATACATACGCACCGGCTCCTTGAGTATACCTGCCGTTAAACCGGACTGGACTTTCAGTAAAATACATATCTTTATTTAATATTTTCCAGTATCTGTTCTGCCCGCAGGATTTCTTCCAGCTGTTTTAACACTTCCCGGTTATAATGGTTGACTGTGGATTCCCGTTTTAAAATGGAAAACGTAAGCTCCCTGTCCTGTTTTTCTTTCAGCAGCGAGGTGTAACGGTTTACAATCAACGCCAGTTCCGCCGCTTTCAGGCAATTTTGCCGTTCCAGTTCCGGACGGAACGCTTCGTTATTGTCCACCGGCGCATTTAAAAAGCGCAGCACCGGCTGAAGCCAGCGACCCATATACAATCCGTCCGTCAGGGAAATGACCTGCTCCACCGTCAGGTTTGTCCTTTTTGCCAGTTCGCCGGGCGAAGGAAACATAACAGCGATACGCGCTTTTTGCGCCATAGCCCAGTCCCAGTTCAGGGATTCCAGCAGTTTATTGCAATAAACCATATTCGGCGCATTGATATTCGTGGGCTGTCCCAGCAGAAGCTGTCCGAACCGCCGGAACGCTTTGGCTACGTTGCAGCTTTCTTCCAACGTGTCCTCGTAGAGTTTTTCCTTTAACAGTTTCTGGATAATCGCTTTCACTTCATTATAATTAATGGGCTTTACCAGAAAATTATCAGCTCCGACTTTGTAGCCGTGGATACGGCTTTCCAAATCCTCCAGCGCGGTCATCATGATCACCGCAATGGAATGGGTGCGCCCGTCCCGTTTCAGTTCACTGCACACCTCATAGCCGGACAGACCGGGCAGCATAATGTCCAGCAAAATGATATCCGGCTGTTCCTGCCGGGCAATTTCCAGACAGGAACGGCCTTCCGTGGCCGTCAGCGCCGTATAGCCCCAGCTTTCCAGCACATCCTTCAACATACTGCTTAACTGTTCGTTATCATCTACCACTAAAATTTTCGGCATACCTTTTGCTCCTTATAAACGATAAGAAACTGCTGATCAATTCATACATGTGATGGCCTGTACATGATACGAATTACCTCGGTAATATGTACCAACCCTGATCTGCCTTACGTGTCCGTTCTTTGCGTCGTTACAACATTTTCATGTAATAACAAATCCTGTTCCAGCGGAAGCAGCAGAATGGCTTCCGTTCCTTTCCCTGGCTCGCTCTTGAGGGAAATCATACCATGGTGAAGTTCCGCCAGTTTCTTGACAATCGGAAGTCCCAGCCCTGTACCGGGCCGTTCTTTCGTCATGGGATTTTCAATCTGCTCAAACTCTTTAAAAATCCGCTCCAGATTCTCCCGGGCCACGCCGATTCCCTGATCCTCGATACTGATCCGCATCTGCCGCGATTCTTCCATCTTCTGCACGCGGATGAAAATCCGGCTGTCAGGCGGCGAAAACTTCAGGGCATTGGACAGCAGATTGTAAATAATCTGCCGCAGCATTTGCGGGTCGGCCACAATTTCAAAATCGTCCGGTTCAAAGGAAGTCTGCATGATGATGTGAGCATCGGGGCGGAAATTGCGCATTTCATTAACAATCGTTTCCACAAAAGCATGAATGGAAAACCGGGAAAAGTCCGCTTTGGTCTTTCCTGAACGCAGGCGGGTCAGATCCAGCAGGTTATTGATCAGCGTCAGCAGATGGGAACCGCATTCCCAAGCATGATCCACATAGCGGAACTGCTTTTCGTTCAGCGTACCGCCGTATCCTCCTTTCAGAAAATCACAGGCGTTGATGATAACACACAGCGGCGTTCGCAGCTCGTGGGTAATGTTGGAAAGGAACCGGTTCTTTGTTTCGTTCAGCTGTTTCAGTTCTTCCACTGCGGATTCCAGATCCTTGGTACGGCGCCGCACCAACAGTTCCAGATGCTTCTGGTTCTGCCGTACCTGGGCCGCCATCAGCCAGATCAGCGGTGCGAAAAGCACAAAACAAAGAAGACCTATGACCATGGTCTGCTTCCGGTTATCTTCCACAATGCCGGAAAACTGGTCTTCCTGCAAACCGAAGCTGATATACCCCACCAGATCGCCGGAATAGTTCTTTATGGGATGGTCAATAAACAAATGGGGAATCCCCCGCAGATATACCTTACCGGAATAGGTTCCGTCAGCGGCTTTTGAACTGGTAATGGAACCGGCTTTCTGCCCGACGATCCAGCTCCGGTCCTCCCCTTCGGTAGATTTGGTGGAAACATGAACGCCGTCCACTGTCAGCACCAGAAAGCCGTTGGTCGCTTTCGAACTAATATAGGAAGGAAAGTAATAATCACTGTTGCAGATACCAATCAGCACCATGCAGGCAATGACCTTGCCGGGATCGCCCGTATCCATAACCGGCACCATGGTCACTTCGCAGAGAGCCTGCTGCATGTACTCCCCTTCGCCGGCGATGCCCTGCTTCAGTTCTACTGTAAACTTTTTAAATTCTTTGCTGCCTTCTTCGAACAAATCGCTGAGGGGCATCTTTTCGTTGACATTAATAGGCCTGCCTGTCCGGCAGACTTCCCGGTTCAGACTGCCCAGCCTGCTTTCGGGGTTGAAACGGATATCGGATGCTGACCGGGCAATAATATGGCTGTCCGGATTTAGCATAACGGCATAATCAACCCTGTTAAAGTTGTTGCGTAAAAGCGCCAGCTTTTCTTCCAGAACCCTGGTGTCCTGCTGTTCGACAGCCTGGGGCGTACTTACTTCCTGCGCTATACAGGTAGCTGCTTTCCGGATACTGCCCTGTCGCTGCTGCATCTCGCTGATGACGATTGCCAGCGTAGAGCGCAAATATCGGTCCTGGTTCCGGCTGAACTGTTCCTCCAGATAGCGGGTGGAAAAGAACGTAATCAGCGCAATCGGCAATAGAACAAACAGGGAAATGGTAAAAATCAGCCGGACCGTTAAATCATGATACCATTCATTCAGCAGTCCGGATATTCGTTCAATCAGTTTCTTCATTATTATTCGTATCTGACGCTTCCGCGCCGTTAATCTTATTATAATAATATACTACAATCTGCATCCGGTCATGCAGGTTCAGCTTTGCAAGAATGTTGCTGATATGGGTTTTTACTGTTGTTTCACTGATAAACAGCTGCCGGGCGATCTGTTTATTGGTATAGCCTTTGCACAGCAGCTGCACGATTTCCTGTTCCCGTCGGCTGATGCGTTCGTCCCGCACGTTGACCGGAAGCGCGTCCTCCTGTTTCTGCGCCGTATCTTTCTGTGAAACGGTACAGTTTACATTCAGAAGACGCAGCATGCTTTCCAACAGCATCAGGATATTCCAGGTAGCCTCTTTATTGTAACTGGTAATATGGAATCGCTGTTTCAGATTTTCGGGAATAGTGCTGTTTTCATATGTGAGACCGCCAATCCCGGCAAAAGCGGTCAGCCGGTTGTTAAAATAAACCGGAACATACAGGCAGGCAATCCCGAAAGGACATACATGGATAAAGGATTCCCCTTTTTGCATAGTGTCCATGTCCATCTGGAAATTTTCCTGACAACGTACCGCATGTTCTTTTTGAATGGTAAAACAGAACAGGGAATTCTGAGAACCAACCGTTAACGGATTTCCATCCATGTCCAGGAAAATCATGCTGACCCCGTAGGCTCTGGCAAAATTATCCTGGAAGGTTTGAAGTTTGTCTTTACCAATGAATTGAACCCACTGATCAGCAGAACCTGTCTTCTTTCTCATGATGATGCCCAACCTCTTTTATGCTAACACTAAAAAATAATACTACCGTAGCATTCTTCACCTGCCACAAGTATATGCAATAGTTGGAATTTACGCAATACATAAAGGGTTTAAGATTTGTAACAACCGTTTTACTAATTCTAAAGTATTACTACTTTTGGAATAGTTTTTATTGCTATTTCACAAGTTCATACCCTTGTCAGAAAAAATACATCGCAAGAATTACTCTTACGGCACGTTCGTGTGTTTCCATCATACTTTCAGTCAATGCAGGATTACGCCAAACGTGTTACTCTATAACTGCAACTGTGAGACGCAAATATGTGGGACTCATTAAAAAGGAGGAGTTATTATGGCTCAGTCCACAAAATGTCTTATTCTTCTCGCGGTGATTGCCTTATTCTTCGTTACCGAAATCATTCCTCTGGCAGTTACCGCCATGGCCGGCTCTATCGCCTGCGGCCTGCTGGGATTTATCCCGGCTAAGCAGGTGTTCAGCGGCCTGTCCAACTCCACCGTTGTTCTGTTCGCCGGCATGTTCGTTGTAGGCGCTGCTATGTTCTACACCGGCCTGGCCCAGAAAATCGGTGAAACCGTCGTTAAACTCACCGGTACCGGTGAAAACAGTCTGATGGTCGGCGTTATGCTGGTTGGTGCGGGGTTATCCTCCGTTCTGTCCAACACCGGTACGGCTGCCTGCTTACTGCCTGTCGTATTGGGCGTATGCGCAGCAGCAAAGATCCCTGCTTCTACCGAACTGATGCCTCTGGCTTTCGCCTGCGGCCTCGGCGGTATCATCACCCTGGTAGGTACGCCTCCCAACATCATCGCTTCCGGCGCTCTGGAACAGGCCGGCTATCGCGCTTTCGGATTCTTTGAATTCGCGAAGATAGGTATTCCCCTGACTCTGGCAGGTCTGGTTTACATGATGTTCATCGGCAAACACCTGCTCCCGAAACGGGTAATTTCCGAAGATACGGAAGTGGAACAGGAAATCGAAGCAAACGAAACCTCTACCAACAAGATGATCGTTTCCGGCGTTATTCTGGTAGCCGTAGTTCTGGTTATGGCTCTGGGCATCAAAGGTGTGACTCTGGAAATGGCAGCAATCACCGGCGCAATCATTGCTGTACTGACCGGCTGCTTAACAGAAAAACAGGCCTATGCCTCCATCGACTGGGTAACCATTTTCCTGTTCGCCGGCATGATGCCCGTATCTTCTGCTATGAGCAAGACCGGCGCCGGTAAGGTTATCGCGGAATGGGCGGTAGGTCTGATGGGCGGAACCCCGTCCCCGATGATCGTGACCGCTGTCCTTTTCATCCTGTCCTGCGGTCTGACCCAGTTCATGTCCAACACGGCGTCTGCAGCTCTGCTGTGCCCGATCGGTATCGCGATTTCCAAACAGCTGGGCGCTGATCCGGCAGCCGTTCTGATGGCTATCGCAGTTGCAGCATCCTGCGCATTCGCTACCCCGGTAGGCACGCCTCCGAACACCCTGGTATTAGGCCCCGGCGGCTTCAAATTCATGGACTACGTAAAAGCAGGTACCGGTCTGGTAATCGTTTGCTTTGTAATCTCCCTGATTCTGATTCCTATGTTCTGGCCTTTCTTCCCCGGCAAATAATCTGCGGAGAATCTTCCATTACATAAGGTTTCAGATCATCTCAGTTTTGTCCCGGCTGCCGTGGCTCACAGGCGGCAGCCGGTATATTCCAAAGTTTTGCAGTTGCGATTTTTTCATCCTGGAAAATTCGCGGAGATTTTCCAGCTGTTTACCCGAAACAAAAATTGTGTAAAGAATCGAGGACGTATTTATGGAAGCATTAATTGTTTCTCTCCAGTCCGTATGGAATGACTCCGGTTTCGAGGGTCTGACCAGCGGTAACGTAATCATGCTCCTGGTAGGCTTGATTCTGCTCTACCTGGCTATCGGCAGAGGCTTCGAACCCCTGCTGCTGTCCAACATCGCCTTCGGCTGCCTGTTGGGCAATATCCCCAAGACCGGTTTCTTTGACGAACCCGGCGTTATGCAGGTTATCCTGTACGGT
>CAJODT010000087.1 GCA_905233365.1 uncultured Succiniclasticum sp. | reverse complement strand
TCTTCCAGATAAGGCAGCTGCCACCATTTTTCTCCCACACGATGACCGGCCTTTTTTATTTCTTCCGCCAGCGCGTCATTATTGCTTACAATGCCTGACATGTGTTCTCCCAGCGCAATAATCACCGCGCCGGTCAGCGTTGCAATATCAATTACTTTCGCAGCGCCCTGGCGGCAGGCGTGCCACACGGCATCCGCCAGGACCAGCCGCCCTTCCGCATCCGTGTTATCCACTTCAATCGTCTTGCCGCTGCCTGCCCTTACGATATCGCCGGGACGTTGGGCCGAACCGGAAGGCATATTTTCCGCGCAGGCCATAATGCCGATTACGTTGACAGGCAACCGTAAAGCTGCAATGGCTTCCATGGCGCCCAGCACAGCGGCCGAGCCGGTCATGTCGTCCTTCATCTCCCCCATCCCTTCCGAGGGTTTGATGGAGATTCCGCCACTGTCAAAGGTGATGCCCTTCCCAACAAAAGCAACAAAAGGTTTGTCATCGCCGTTGGCGTACTTCAGTGTAACCATCCGGGGCGTGTGAACGCTGCCCGCGCCTACGGCAAGAATCGCGCCCATTGCCAGGGCCTGCATTTCTTTAACGCCTAACACTTCTGTTTCCAAATTGTATTGGTCTGCGATCCGCAGCGCTTCCGCTGCCAACGTTTCGGGATAAATCACATTGCCCGGTTCGTTGGCAAGGTTCCGTGCGTGGCAGATTGCGTTACAGATAACAGTTGCTTCATTCAGGATCGTGTCTGCGTTTTCTATTGCACTGAACACAGTCACAGAAATATTTTCTTTGTTGTTAGTAATTTTGTTGGGAATTTCATCGTTATCAGTTTCATTTCTTTCAGAACCGGTCACATCACCGTTATCTATTTTGCTTTTGTACTTATCAAACTCATAGCTGCCCAACAACAAACCTTCCGCCAGCGCTTTCAGGTAATGTCCCCGCTTGGGATTCGTCAGAATCGGACCCGCAGCGATTACTTCTTTGATTTTGTTTTTCTTCAGCTCCCGGGCCGCATTCCCCGCCGCAATACGCATATGATTGGGCGTACATTCCTTCCCCGCGCCGATTCCCGCAAAAATCAAACGGGTAAAACCGCTTTGGGTTTTCATCAGCACCGAAGTAATACTCCCTGTATCCGTAAAACCGTAGCCCTGGGTTTTAATCTGGTACGCAACCGCAGCATAAAATTCTTCCGGAAGCGTAAGCATATGAATGTGATCTGCGCATTCTTTACAAAGGAACAGCACTACCGCTTCTGCCTTTTCATATAATTCTATATTTTCTTTTCCACCTTTTAACGTTATCAACTGTGCCATAATTCTACGAATAATCCAATTTTCAGAAATGAGAATTGGATTATTCCCCTTTCTCTCAGATTTTCAGAGTAATTCAATCCATATCTTTAATTTAATTGATTATTAATTTTTTCCTACAACAGGTTGCAAGTTCAAAGCGCTGCAACCGGCTTTCAACAATTCACAAAACTCACTGATAGGTTATCCCGTTGATCAGATTATCCAAAAATGTTTTTCCGTTTTGCCGGTCCATTTCCAAATCGCTCACAAGTACACGGCGCACATAAATCTTTCTGCCATCTTTATAGAAACTGCTGGAAGAATGAATAATGTAAGGCACGCCTTCTTCCATTCCCAGATAAATCATTATGTGCCCTTTCATGGAAAGTGGCGAACCCGGTCTCAGTATTTCCAAAGCCTGCAACCGTTCTTCCCGGTTCATATCGGTTAAGTCCGTCACGTTTCCCGGCATTTTGACCAGCTTGGAAGTATTGCGCGGCAGATTCAGGCCCATGGTACGATACACCGACCCAACCAGTGAGGAACAGTCCACGCTGCGCATGGAGCCGCCCCATCCATAGACAGAACCGTAAAACTTAAACGCCTGCTGCAACACCTGATCGGATGTATACGGGAGATATCCACGGTGCAGGTTTTCATCTCTGGCAAGCCAGACCTGTTTTTCTTTTAACAGACCCGTCTTGTTGTCCTTATATGGCAACAGAACCTGCCAGCGGTTTTTCTTTTCCTGTAAAAGCTGCAGCCTGGCCCCCATCAAATGAAACACATCTTCCCCATTGACCCGGGTATAATAATCCCTTCCGGTAACCACAAGAAAATCCTGCGGATCTGCGTACTTCATCCATTGTTCACGGGTACAGGGCGCAACATCAGCCCGGGCGATCCACCCAAACAGATTGTACAGCCTCACATAGTAATATTTTTTATCCAGGGACTCATGCAAAACCGCCACCGGTTCGCCCGCTTCCAGCGCAGAATCCTGCACATTGTCGTAAAATACATCTTCCGACGAATCAAAGAGCCCCTCTGCCAGCGGCAGGTTACGGACCAGCGCCTGCCGTACCGTAACACCGTACTGCACTTTCACTTCTTCATTTTCAGAAGGCAGCGCCGTCAGATTCAGATTGTTCTGAATTGCTTCCTTTTCCGTTTCTGTCAGCTCTTTGCCGTTTCGGTACACGGTCCCACGCATGGCCCAGGTGTTTGTGATCCACGGCAGAAACTCTTTTACAGGAATGGAAGATGGTAACATTTTCATATCTGTTACATCTAAATCTGCTTCGCGGATTTTCTGATTGAAAAGCTTTATCTGTTCTTCGTCCAGTATCACCTGGTCGCCTGCGTTATTCTTTAAAACCCAAAAAGAATCCTTCGTCAGTTCCCCGGACTCAACAATACCTGCCGAAGCACCTGAAGAGAAAAGGAATAAAGCGATGCATACTACTGCTAACGATTTGATTACGTTTAATCTGTAAAAAATACTGTTCCCCATTAAACCTTACCCATTCCCTGACTTTGAAAAATTAATCCTGTCGGCACACAACTCTCTTTATTTATTATAACCTATAAAAAAAACGTATTCAATAACCTTGCGGCTAAAGAATACGCTTAATTTAATCTGATCCCGGCACCTGCCTTTCCCGAGTTCTCCCAAAACAGGTCAGGCAGATGTCTGTATCAGTTTGTGAACAAATTATAAACCAAAACGAGTTTAAATGCAAACTTTTTTCAAAATTTGACACCTACATGGAATCAATTACTGATAAAACAGTAATCTTTTAAACAAAATACTTGGATAATCATCCGAAAGTATTATTCCGAAATCTTTAGCAACGCGTATCAGATTAACCCGCCCTCTGCCAGAATACCTTTCATTTTGGCAAAGGCGCCTTCCGTCATAGGTGTCAGCGGCAGACGCGGAGCCCCTGCGTCAATGCCGGTAACCAGCGTAACAGCAGCTTTGACCGGAATCGGATTGGTTTCAATAAACATGGCATTAGCCAGCGGCACCATCTTCTTGTTGATTTCTGCAGCTTTCTTTACGTCGCCGCTTTCATACGCGTTCATCAGATCCTGCAGAATCTCGCCTCCGATGTTGGCCAGAACAGAAACCACGCCGGTGGCGCCAACAGATGCAAAGGGCAGCAGCAGTCCGTCGTCGCCGCTGTAAATGGTGAAATCGCCGGGCAGGATACGGAACAGTTCCGCAACCTGAGCTACATTACCCGCAGCTTCCTTGATTGCCACCACGTTCTTAAAATCTTTGGCGATACGGGCCACCGTTGCCGGCGGAATATTGGCTGCGGTACGTCCGGGAACATTATATAAAATGATGGGTTTTGCCGTGCATTCGGAAATGGCTTTGAAGTGCTGGTAATACCCTTCCTGGGTCGGTTTGTTATAATACGGGCCAACGATCAGGAAACCGTCTACGCCGATTTCATCCGCAATTTTAGTAGTCTCCACACTGTTGGCAGTGTTGTTGGAACCGGTACCCGCAATAACGGGAATGCGCCCGTTCACTTGTTTTAAAACTGTTGCCCATAAGGCTTTTTTCTCTTCAATGGTCATGGTTGCCGCTTCACCGGTAGAACCGGTTACCACCAGGGCGTCGGTGCCGTGGGCGATCCACCATTCCACCAGCTGTTTCGCTGCTTCCAGGTTTACGCTGCCATCAGCGGCAAAAGGAGTTACCATCGCGGTCAATACTCTGCCAAAATACGGATTCTTCATAATTTTCCTCTCCTTTTTTAACTCACATAATTGTATTAACGTATTTGTTCACAAGTTTATCTCAAACCCAACCGTTCTTGATCATGCATTCTGCAATCTGCAGGGTGTTCAGGGCAGCGCCCTTACGAATCTGATCGCCCACTACCCAGAAATTAAAGGTGTTGGGGTTGGAGAAGTCGCGGCGCAGACGTCCAACATAGCAGTCATCCTTATCGGATGTGTACAGCGGCATGGGGTAAATCTGTTCTTCCAGATCGTCCTGTACCTGTACGCCCGGGAAGTTTTCCAGCGCCTTGCGCATATCTGCCAAGTCCAAATCATGTTCAAACTCCACATTGACGGATTCGGAATGGCTGCGGTAAACCGGTACGCGCACCGTGGTCGCCGTAATCCGCATATCGTAATCGTCGAAAATCTTCTGAGTCTCGTTCACCATCTTCATTTCTTCCTTGGAATACAGATTGTCCAGGAATACGTCAATCTGCGGAATCAGGTTGAACGCAATGGGGTAATGTTTTTTAAGGCTGGCAGAAGGCAGAATGTGGGGAATCATCTCCCGGCCTTCCGCGTAAGCTTTGGTCTCGTCCGTCAGCTCATCGATGCCTTCCTTGCCGGCGCCGCTGACTGCCTGATAGGTTGAAACAACGATACGTTTAATGCGGGCCAGATCGTACAGCGGTTTCAGCGCCATGCACATGATGATGGTAGAACAGTTGGGATTAGCAATGATACCCTTGTGTTTCAGAATCGCCTGGGGGTTGATTTCCGGAATGATCAGAGGAACTTCCGGATCCATACGGAAGGTGCTGGAGTTGTCGATGACAACGGCACCCGCTTTGGCAGCGATGGGGGCAAATTCTTTGGAGATGCTGCCGCCGGCAAACAAGGCGATGTCGATGCCGTTAAAGGAATCTGCTTTTGCTTCCTGCACCGTGTAGGTTTTGCCTTTTACTGTAAGCTGCGTTCCCGCGCTGCGGGCAGACGCCAGTAAGCGTAATTCCGCAAAGGGGAAATCGCGTTCCTCAATCAGTTTTAAAAACTCCGTGCCTACGGCGCCGGTTGCGCCTAAAATTGCTACATTGTACTTTTTCATGAAAACTGCTCCTTTTTATTTAAAATTTTTATAAACTTAATCCAGAATCTGATCCAGACCGTAAACAAGTCCCTGACGTGAACCGATTTTCTTGCAGGCCATGGCAACGCCCGGCATGTAGCATTCGCGGTTGATGGTGTCGTTGATGATCTTCAGGGTCTCGCCCTGACTGCCGAAGACAACTTCCTGAGAAGCCACATAACCCTGCAGCCGCATGCTGTGGATACGGATGCCGTCGATGTCGCCGCCACGGGAACCGGCCAGCGTCTCTCTTTCATTGGGATGACCCTGTTTATGCGCTTCACGCACTTCGCCGATCTTCTGGGCGGTCAGAATTGCCGTGCCGCTGGGGGCATCCAGTTTCTGATCGTGATGCTTCTCAATAATTTCCACATCTTTAAAATATTTTGCCGCTTCCGTAGCCAGTTTGATCATAACTACAGCACCCAAGGCAAAGTTGGGAACGATCAGCGCCGCGGTGTTGTTTGCTTCCGCCAGCTCTTTCACTTCCGCCAGCCGTTCCGGGGTGAAGCCGGTAGTCCCTACTACAGCGCGAATTCCTTTTTTCAGGATGATACGCAGGGAATCCATGACCACGTCGGGGCGGGTGAAGTCAACCACTACGTCCGGCGTAACTGCTTCCAGCGCGTCAGCAATATTTGTAAACACCGGTTTACCGTCCGGCAGCGTTTTACCGTCTGCTTTTACGTCAACACCACCAATCAGTTCCAATTCCGGGTTAGCCGTAACCATACGGACCACTTCACTGCCCATGCGCCCAAAGGCTCCATTCACTAATACTTTGATCATAACAAGCCCTCCCGTTTCTCCTAAAAAATAAATAAAGGTTATAAATCGTTTGCTTATTAAGTCATTATATACCATTTTTGCAGTGTTGTCAGCCATTTAACACAACAATTTGATATTTTCCTATAAAATTTTTCTATATGTTGTGCAAAACAGAAAAGCCGTTGAGAATTATCCCAACGGCCAGCATGAATTATTTTACATAATAAAACACTTTAGTTGAGATAGCTCTCCGCTGCACGGCATACGCCGCATTGCAACGACAGTCCTGAAATTATTCACCTCAGGCCCAGCAGCCGGTTCCCGCCGGAACCGACCCTTCGGCGGCAATCCCTTTCCCTTACTTCTCCGATGCCTCTCCGTAAGGTACTCTTACTTGCCGCGCCTCTATCATTGTTATTGGAAATATTATAAAGGAGCGATACACGCTTGTCAAACAAAAAAACAGTTTTTAAATTTGTTAGCAAAAATTTTTGTGGTTTTTATTTTTTTTGAAAAGTTTGTTACAAAATAATTCCTGCAACGCAATCATTTTACCACTTGCATTTACTGCAACACAAGCGTATAATACATCTCTGTACGGAAAAACACAGATTGCGTTCCCCATCCTAAAAGCCCGCTCCTGTTCCGTAAGTCAAAACAGTAAAAGGAGATATCCGTGTGTTTAACAATACAAAATATAATAAACAGCAATCGCTTACGTTTCGCATCATCGATTCGCCCATGGGCATAGGAAAAAGCGCCAGCCTGATGGACCTGGTCCGCTTTCATAACAGAGG
>CAJODT010000086.1 GCA_905233365.1 uncultured Succiniclasticum sp. | reverse complement strand
TATTGTGCCGCTATAAGCGGAATTTTATGCCGAATTGACCGGAAGGGGCGTGCCGTTGCTAATGGAAAGCGCATGCCGTTCAGCCGGAATATGCAACCTCCCTAAATATTAAATACTTTTTATTATATATACAAGACAGATTCATTAAAATTGACACTGTTGGAAATTATTTTTTTTATTATATCATACTCATCGTTGCTGAGCAAAACTGGGATTTGTCTCTTTATAACAGTTTGTTCCAGCCTTCTAAAAGAACTGTATGACCGTCTACATATTTATTCCAGAACGCTTCTGCCGTTTCTCTGTCAGCATTGATCTGTTGCGGATATTCGCTGCCTATCCGGATAAATTCTCTTTCGCTGATTTCTGCCGTGGTAATATAATCATCGTTTCGGTTCGGGTAACCATGCCAGGCAAAATACTGTTTCCGTCCTTAATCGTTCTATACCCGTAACCAAACCTTACCAGATTTGAAATCACGAAGAAAAAGCGCTGACCCTTATTTAGGCATTTTGTCCATAAATTATTCAATTTGGATATTGAAATTCTTAATATTTTACTATATTTCCTTATCACAACTTATATAACAAATTTATCTTAATATTACTTTATTATTCTCATTAATTCTTTTATTTTTATATCACTTTATAATTAAAATTGAGACAAATTACGTTTTTTAGCGTTCTTTTATAATCCGATTTTTGGCAAATGCCCCTCAGACGCCCGTAAACCCCCGTAGAGCGATTTTGGCCTTTACACGATGTTTGTATCGAAATTTTGCCAAAACGCGTTCTATGGCGATTATACGAATTCCTACTATTTTACATGGATTTGTAATTTCAATTTATTATGTTTTTTATATTTCATTTTCCAAACTTATTTCGTTTTTAATTTTAATTTTTAGATAAAATCTTTTATTTTTCAAAAAATATAAATGTCCTTGAAATAATCCGGTACTGTACAAAGAATTAATCAGCATTTCCTTAGACTGTATGAAAAGAAAAACCCTGCTGTGCATGGCGCACAGCAAGGTTGTAATATTTTTTATTGCAAAGGAAAGTATTAAGGTAAGTTGCGATTTGCCATAGAATCCTCAATAGCGGGATTCTGGAGGGATACTTTTATCACCACCACCCGGCGCCTTTCCGCCCGCAATATGTTTGAGTTCACCGTCTTTCAGTTCACATTCTGATAACTCATCAAAGTAAGCCTCGGCTTCCTCTTTCGTAAGGTCAACGCCTTCGGTTTTAGCAAATGCCATTAAATCTTCTGCAGTTTTGCACTGCATGGCTTTTTCTAACATTTCTTTTGTGATTTCGTTATTGTTAATCGGCATAGTGGGATCCTCCTTTTGTGTTAAATATTTAATGCCCTTTATTAATTATATATACAAGACAGATTCAATAAAATTGACATTGCTGGAAATTATTTTTTTAATTACTTCTTTCTACCCTCTCTCCGTAGATTGTTTTAAACTCGTTCTTCATAGAAATCGGGTTCCAGCCACGCTTCAGAGCAAACTCTTTCAGTTTGGCCGCTTTCTCCTTATCCCCCAACTCCCGCTCCGTATCGTCGCACAGCACAAAGAACGAAGCGCTGTTATAGGGATTATCCTGCAAGGTGTACTCCAGCATACCGCTGTCTCCCATCGAATTTCCAAACGCCAGAACCGGCTTCTTTCCAATGTGGTTCAGCAGCGAATAAATCTTGACAGTCTTGGCGTTATCAACGAGGGGCTTTCCTGAGATAACGATTTTCTCTTTATGACGGTCATAGAAGTGATCGCCCGGCTTGTCTTTTCCCATTTTCGTTGACGTGAAAACAAAGTCAGAAGCGATAATGCGGTCTGAATGAATCGGAATAACACCTTCCACCAGTTCCCGCGTGGTAAGGAACCCACAGGCCGAATCAATATACACAGAAAAGCCGTTGTTGCCCAGGTAAGAAATAATCTCCACCATAGGCAGGTAAAATGCTTCGCCGCGCTTTAAATTAGTAAGGCCTGTCTCGTTTGTCTGCATGAATTCCCGCACATAGGCACGGTACTCTTCGGGCGTCATGCCTGCATACGCCTTGGTAAGATATGCAAACAGTTTTTTATTCTCTGACGCCGTAAGTCCCGTCTTGTTCAGGATTTTTGGTTTTATCTTCTTTGCAAAGGCAGCCATCTTCCTGTCCGGTGAATACTTTTTATCCTCCAGCGCGCGATACAGGAACATCGTTTCCTGTAAATATAACGGCGCCGTTTCGCAGTAGAATGTACCGTCCATATCAAATGTAGCGATGCGATTTGCCGGAGGAATGAAGTTCTTGCTGGCGGGGTTGGTTGCTTCTTCCACAAACCTGACTATTTTTTGTCTGGTGGAAGAATCCTCGCTCCAGTACTTGAAATCGCCGGCTTTCACAACATTGATTGCAGCTATTTCTTCACGGCTGGCCGCCTCTGTCTGTGGCGGACACAGCATGCAGTTAAGACCTATCACAGAGGCCACAATTCCGCCAAAAACTTTGTTAATCAGCATAATTACTACCTCCTCATACTATACTTATTATAACAAAAAAGCCGCAGAAGTTCCACAACTGTTGATTAATGTACTGCAGTAAATTAGATTTACCACATTCTCTTTACCATTACGCTGCAAGACAAATCCTTATCGTGACGGCCGCACTGCCAGGTTGCATCGCCGCCCACGCTCCAGCCTTTGGCTACTTCCACCTCGCCGCCGATGGATAATACAAAGTGCGTCTTATCCTGCACGTTGCGCATGTCGTAGGTGTTGGCCGCATCGCCCATGTAGCTGTAACGCAGTCTGGGTTCCGCCCCCGCGAAGGCGTGCTTTACTCCGGCGCGGATGGCGTAGTTACCGCCCGCCAGATAGCGTTTGAATTCCACACCAAGCCCCATACCGAAGTAATCGTTGTGTTTGCTTTGCACTACCTGATTGAACACGCCGGCCCCGTCTTCGCTGTAACCGTTCTGCCATAAGCGGGAAAGCTGCGCGTTCACATAAGGCCGTACATGCCAGGCTTTGTTTTGCCCTGCCTGCAGGTCATATAAATATTCGCCGCCCAGTTCCAGTATGCGGCTGTGGTAATCCGCGCTGGCGGTCATACCCATAACACCTCTGCGTAATTTGTTACGCAGCCAGCCGTAATCCAGATACACCATGCCTTCGCCCTTTGCTTTGTTGAAACCGACGTACAAGCCGAAACGGGTGTCTTTTAATCTGTCGCTGGACGTATTATCCGAAAAGCTCGTCTGCCCGTAACCGGCAAACACACCGGCCCGCCAGCCGGGCGCTACCTGTTTGTCCCAGCCTAACAGGGTAGCACTGCTATGGTAGTCCGTATCGCCCCGCACATCGCCCCAGTTTTTTCCAAACTTCAACCAAATCTCGTTGGCTGCGGGTTCTGCTGTTTTCGCAGTAATTTCGACGCCATCGTCATTACTGTCATCCAGATGCTGCACCGGGATCTTCACCTTCACCGGTTTTGGCATGAACGCTTCGTTCAGCCGTGCGGACAAAAGATGCTGCGTCACGTTGCTGCGCTGCACCGCCGCCATGTTTTTGGCAGACGCGTTGGATGAAATCGAGCGCAACGCTTCTTTGGCTTCTGAAGACGGCAGATGAAACAGCGTCCGCATTTCATTCACACGGGCGTCATTGTTATTTTTTAAATTGCTGTACATCGCCGTCATGGCGTCAAAGGTTTCGTTTTGCGTTGCATCCATCGCGCCCAGATTGTTTTCTGTTCTGGTGACAACCGACAGCACATTATTTTCAATTCTATTTTCCGCGCTCATCATACCGGACAGGTAGTAACTTGTCCCCACCGGCGTTTTTGTGTCCCCTTCGATAGAAGAGGCCGTCAGCACCGTCACTTTTTCATCCGGCAGCACGTCTCCCCTGTTGGCAACCTGCACATCGGAACCGTCAATGTTTGCCCTGCCGCTGACCGCGATGTGCCCCGCGCTGCCTCCGGCCCAGGCCAGAAGCGTTCCGTCGGAGAGCAGGTCGCCATTGATGCGCAGCATCGTATCCTTTGTGGCCGCGCCGATAGTCCCGTGATTGGTGAACAGGCCCACGTTCTGTAATTCTTTCGTTTTACCACGAATTTTATAGGGCAAGGTATAGCCAACCATGGGCGAAGCATTCCGCATGGCCCCGTCGGGAACCAAATCGTACGTTCCACCAAAGAGGCTGCCGCCCTTTTCCACCGTGGCCGACAATACATTCGCCGTACCGCCGTAAAGCAAACCGCCGCTGACGTTCAGGCGCATGTTGTCCGCGCCGGTGATGTTACCGTTGTAACTTAACCCCGTCCCTTCAAAGGAAAGGCGCGTGGTCAGCTCGTCGTTTCCGTCATACTGGCGCTGCATGGACGGATCGAGCAGGACTTCCCCGTCGATGACCGTCGTGATCTTGTCGTCGTCATAGACCCATCGTGAAGCGATGTCGCCTGTCAGCTTCGCGCCCGCGCCGATATGGATGTTTTTCACGAAGGCGTTGTCGCTGATGTCAATGGCGGCCTTTTTCCCGCTCAGTTCGCCCTGAACCGTAAAATCCGTCACAAGCGGGCCGTCAGACTCCACCCAAGCTGAACCCACCGTGTCCTCCCAAAAGCGCGCCGCGTAGGACGCCCGCGCGCCAACCCTATTTCCACACGCGTTCTGACCGAAGTCAAAAGCCGCGCCGATGCCGCCCTCTCCCTCCGCCGTCACTTTGCTTCCTTCCTCCAGCGTAATCCTGTGATCCTTGCCATAGGCTGTAAGGATACCGTTGCCGTTCAGTCCGTCAGCCTGCACGTTCACGCCCTTGTTGACGGTGACGCTGTTGCCGCAGCCGTCGATGCGTATGCCGACAGCTGCCATGCCCCTTGTCATCAAGGGCGCGTTCTGGAACACCGTATTCTTGCTGCCGTAAATATGAAGCCCCATGCCGTAGGGGTTTTCATTGTAAGCGCCGGAAACATATGCCGTGCCGTCGGCATTGCGGGCATAAAAAGGCGAATCGTTCACGACGGTCAGCCCGTCACCGTACACGGAACGCCCAAAGTAATCACGGCGGTCGATGATATAGCCCAGATCCTGGAACAGGGCCAGTTCCGCTTCCATAAACGAAACATAATTCCGCCAAAACTGGTGGCTCATCAGGCTATTACGTAATTCGGTATGGCAGAGGTCAATCAAATCTGTTCCGGAATCAAGGCGAGATGTAATTCCTTCTACCGGCAGTCCCGGAAGCTTCCGCTCCTGTGGCACCCCCCAATACAAATAAGTATTAAGTTCCGCCCCTTCCAGCACTTCACGCACGTATCTGCCAGAAAAATAAGGAGATTTCCCTGTACCTGAGTCAAAATAAGATTCAGGCAAGTCAAAATACGGTTCCGACTCCACGCTATGGTTCGGGGTCTTTATCTCCATCCGCGGTTTGGCTTGCACGCCCCGCCAATCATACAAATAAGAATCATAAAGTTCTGCTTTTCCGGAAAAATGTGTCTTGTGGAACCAGGCCGAAGAAACGTAACCCATCGGATGGCCGATTTCGTGGATCACTATCGGTGTCACGGATATAGCGGAATTCTGCGAAAGCGGTGTATCATATCGGTTTTGCCCGCCATCTGTGGGAAACAGAGACGTACTGATGGAAAAAAATCCTGCCGGACCGTCTTCTTCCGTCAGTACCTTCCCCTGATTGAGGATGGCATTGGGCGTAGTGACGCTGATTGTTTTCCCGCTCGTTTCCACTTCGGTCATACTGCCATAGTCGACGTTGTCTTCACCTTGATTGACCGTGATGGCCAGAATGACTGGCTGACGTGGAAACGCTGTATGTTTGAGCAGTTCGTCCCAGTAGTCTGCCGCGCAGTTAATCTGCTGTTTCTGCCAGTCAGGCAGCTCACCTTGGGATATCAGGCAGACTTTTTCCTCTTCCGGTAAGTTTTCAAGATACCATTTCCCCGTGAAGCTTTCCCCCGCGCCGTAATAATCCAGACGGAACAACCCGTTGGGTGTCGTATACGAAGTAACAGCCTCCGCCCTGTACCAGGGCATCAGCAGACAAAACCCCAGTACAAGGGACGTCAGTATTGTTTTCTGTTTTCTTTGAGATAAAAATTTTCGCATGAAAACCTCCCGGAGACTATGCCCGGTTTCAATAATACTGAGATTAACGCCGATTTGTATGATTAACTTTGATTTACTTAATTATACCAAAACAGCCGTGGAACTTGTCTTCAACGCGTTTTTCTTTTTCCATGTTGGTCTCCTCGTTTTCCTGTCTATTTTCAAACTCTAATTCTTTTTTCTGATTTGTTTCATCAGCCAGATCAATTGCTCCTGTGACAGAACCGACAAGCCCGGCCCCGGCAATCAAATAATCAACACGAACCCTTTTCATAACCAGACCTCAAAAACAACCCTTTTCTCATAAATCTGAAACGTCTACTATTTTGTAATTCCGTTTTGCAAGCATTTGGGCAAAAATGCCCTGACCGACAATAAGATTTCCTGAAAATGTTCCATCATATATTGCCTTTACTCCACAGGATGGACTTCTTGATTGTAAAATCACAAGCTCTATATGATTCTCTTCTATAATATTCATGGCAGCCTCCGCTCCAAGCCTGAACTCTTCATTTACGGAAGCGCCATCTTTTGTCCTGACAATTCCATCTACTATTTCGGCGGGTTTTCGGGGGACGGGTAAACCACCTAAAAGTTCCGGACAAACACCTATCACTTCATGGCCTTTTATAAACTCCATAACTTTTTCATTATAGTTATTTCCGCCGTTGTACTTACAATTCTCACCCAGCAGACAGGCACTCACTGCAATTTTCATATAGAAGTTCCTCACTAATTTTTCACGTTCAACAGAATCGTCTAATCTAAAGCCAACTTTATTTTAGTCGAAAAATGCATATTGTCAACCTCACAACGTTGAAAATATATTTCGCGAAA
>CAJODT010000085.1 GCA_905233365.1 uncultured Succiniclasticum sp. | reverse complement strand
AAGGGCTGCGGCCGCTGCATCGGTGCCTGCACCTTCAATGCCATCAGTAACGACGAGTGGGACGCCGGAGACAAGCTGGACCGCAAGATGGCAGAGTATGCCCGGGCAGTTACCCAGGACCGTCCCTGCTTCCACATCAATCTGGCCATGGATATTTCGCCCAACTGCGACTGTCACGGCGACAACGATGCGGCGATTCTGCCCAACATCGGCATGTTCGCTTCCTTTGACCCGGTAGCCCTGGATCAGGCCTGCGTGGATGCCTGCCAGAAAATGGCGCCAATGCCCAACAGCCAGCTCAGCGACAACCTGGCGAAACCGGACTGGAAGCATTACCACGATCATTTCATGGACAGCAATCCCCACGTTCACTGGAAAGAAACGCTGGAGCATGCGGAAAAGATTGGCATGGGTTCCAGAGAGTATGAGCTGATAAAGGTGAAATAATAAGCCTTTTGCGTTTGAATTGAAATATTAAGGCAGCGTACGGTAAAATCCGTACGCTGTTTGCCTATAGCGTAAATTTGGTTTCAGAAAGGAAGTGCTGACATGCTTAAGGTGTATTGCTACAGTAAATGCTCAACCTGTAAAAAGGCTCTGAAGTGGCTTGATGAGAAGAAAATCAAACATGAAGTGGTCGATATCAAAGCAGACCATCCTGACGAGAAAACACTGCGGAAATTTTATGCTGCAAGCGGCCTTCCGTTAAAGCGTTTCTTTAACACCAGCGGCATGCAGTATCGCGAACTGGAACTGTCTAAGAAGCTGCCGGGTATGAGTGAAGACGAACAGTTTGCTATCCTTGCCAGTGACGGGATGCTGGTAAAGCGCCCGCTTTTAGTCGGGAAAGATTTTGTGCTGACAGGTTTTAAACAGGTGGAGTGGGAAGAAAAGCTGCTGTAAGCAGGAGCGTTTTTTTCTGCCAATGTGAGCGTAACGCAAACTTGCGGCTATTATCAACGTTTAGGCACAGAAATATTAAAGAGATTGTGAGGGGGAAATTATGCGTTTTTACACAGTATTAATCAATAGTGAAGAGAAAGTTGCTGCCAGTCTGGATGGCAAAACGTTGTATGTTTTAGATGAATTTAAGGACATGAACGCCTTGATTGCCGCCGGGGGAGTGCAGGCAATCCCAAAAGACGCGCGGAAGGTAAACGCGGAAACGGTGAAATTGCTTTCGCCGATTCCCCGGCCGCAGCAGGATGTGCTCTGTCTGGGCATCAACTACACGGCCCACGCCGAAGAAGCGGAGCGTTTCTCCAAAGAAAGCTTCGGCGGGGAACGGCCCTATCCGATTTTCTTTTCCAAACGGGTTTGCTATTCCCAGGGAACTGACGCGCCCATTCCCGCTTACACTGGTCTGGTGGATTCGCTGGACTATGAGTGCGAACTGGGTGTGGTCATCGGCAAAGATGCGAAAAATGTGAAACGGGAAGATGTGCAGGATTATATTTTCGGTTACACCATTGTCAACGATGTGAGTGCCCGGAATTTGCAGACGAGGCACAAGCAGTGGTACTTCGGTAAGAGCCTGGACGGTTTTACGCCCATGGGGCCCTGTATCGTTTCCGCTGATGAATTCGCCTTTCCGCCGAAGCAGATGATTGCCTGCCGGGTGAATGGTGAAGTTCGGCAAGATTCCAGTACGGGCAACCTGATTACCGGTATTGTTGATATTATTGCCATGTTGAGCGAAGGCATGACGCTGAAGGCCGGAACGGTTATTGCTACCGGTACGCCTGCAGGAGTGGGCATGGGAATGAAGCCGCCCACCTTCTTAAAGCCCGGCGACGTGGTAGAATGTGAAATCGAGGGCATCGGGGTTTTGAGGAATTGCGTTGAGGAGTAATGCAACCAGACCATTGACACGCTGACAAGCAATCATGTATGGTTTTGCGAAGTCTTTTACCAACAAAAATCGTGGTGACAGCCTATGAAACAAAACAAAAATTTCTATAGAATTTTAACTGTAGTATTGCTCGCATTGGCGTTTGCCATATTGGGGATTGTGTTCATTATGCTGTTGGGCTGAGCTTGATCAGCATCTCCTTAACTATTGAGAGAAACGAAATATAAACAAACAGTCTTTGACCGTTTTGCCCTGAAGGAACTAACGTTCTTCAGGGCTTTTTGTCTGCTGAACACAATATGTATTCGGACAACAACCCGAAATTGTTAAATATTTAATACAATTCCTTTGTATAATGTATACTATGTTTCTGAATCGGCGACTTGATTGACGATACCTGCCTCTGTTGCTATACTATGTACATATATTATGCTAAAAGCAGAAAAGTATGGCTTTGCCGCATGCAACAGCTGTATTTTGGTTAAGGAAACACGGATTAAATGAGCTTGTGCAATCACCTGCAGGTGTGCGTGCAGTTAATCAGTGCTTCCGGGAGAGGGGGATGAACAATGGAACGAAAATTGAGAGATTTGCCGGCGCCCCAGGGTCTGTACGATCCGGCGTTTGAACACGATGCCTGCGGCATCGGGTTTGTGGTTAATATTAAAGGGGAAAAATCCTACGGTATTATAGACGATGCCCTGAAGATTCTGGAGAACCTGAATCATCGCGGCGCGGAAGGCGCAGACCAGAAGAGCGGCGACGGCGCCGGTATCCTGGTACAGATTCCGCATGATTTCTTTGTGCGGGAGTGCGAGGTGCTGGGCTTTTCCCTGCCCCAGGCGGGAGAGTACGGCGTGGGCATGATTTTTGCCCACCGCTATGAATCCTTCCGCAAAAAGCAGATGGAAGCTTTTGAGAAGATCGTCCGGGAGGAAGGCCAGAGCATTTTAGGCTGGCGCGAAGTGCCCATTGACGAAAGCATCATCGGGGAAGCGGCCAAATCCATCCGTCCCCGCATCATCCAGGTATTCATCGGCAAAGCGCCGGATGTGAAGAGCCAGATGGATTTTGAACGCAAGCTCTACATCATCCGAAAGGTTGCGGAAAAAGAGATCATTCCCCAGAGCAAGGTGATGGGCTCGGACTTTTATATTGCCAGCCTGTCTTCCCGCACTATCGTGTACAAAGGCATGCTTACCTCCCTGCAGCTGCGGCATTTTTATCTGGACCTGTCCGACCTTGATTTCACTACGTCCATGGCGCTGGTCCATTCCCGTTTCAGCACCAACACCTTCCCCAGCTGGGCACGGGCCCATCCCAACCGGTACATCGTGCACAACGGGGAGATCAATACGATCCGGGGCAACATCAACTGGCTGAACGCCCGGGAAAGCAAGGCCAAGTCCCCCTATTTCCCCGACATGGAAAAGGTGTTCCCGGTTGTGGATGACTCCGGCAGCGATTCCGCCATGTTTGACAACTGTCTGGAGTACCTGATGATGACCGGACACTCCATGGCCCACGCCATGGTTACCATGATCCCGGAACCCTGGGAAAAGGATCCTTCCATGTCCCAGGAGAAAAAGGACTTTTACCGTTACCAGACCTTTATGATGGAACCCTGGGACGGTCCCGCCGCCATCTGCTTCTGCGACGGTACGGTGATCGGCGGCATGCTGGACCGGAACGGTCTGCGTCCCGCCCGCTACTATGTGACGAAGGATGACCGTGTGGTGCTGAGCTCGGAAGCCGGTGCGGTGCCGGTGGCCCAGGATCAGATCGCCTACAAAGGACGACTGGAGCCGGGACGTCTTTTCTTAGTCAACACGGCAGAGAAGCGCATTGTGGAAGATGATGAGATCAAACACCTGCTGGCCACCTCTCATCCTTACGGCGAATGGTGTCGGGAGCACATCATCGAGATGGACCAGCTGGTAGCGGAGCGCGGGAGCAACGTTAATGATAACTTTATTCCCTTTGATCTGAAAGAGCAGCAGAAGGTTTTCGGTTACACGCAGGAAGATCTTACCCAGATGATCGTCCCTATGGCCCGTATGGGCAAGGACCCGGTGGGCGCCATGGGTATCGACGCGCCCCTGCCAGTGCTTTCCGAAAAACCCCAGATGCTGTACGATTATTTCCAGCAGAATTTTGCCCAGGTGACAAACCCGCCTATCGACGGTGTGCGGGAGAGTATCGTTACCTCTTCCCGGGTCATGATCGGTAACGTGGCCAACATTATGGAACCGGACGAAAAAGGCACGGCGGCCCTGGAGGTGCTGCGCCCCCTGCTGACCAACCGGGAGATGGCGGTCATCAAAAACCTGCAGACGGACAAGCTGCGGGCCGTGACCCTGTCCATGCTGTACCCGGTGAATGGCGGACCGGAAGCGATGGAAACAGCTATCGAATCCATCTGCATCGACGCTTACCGGGCTATCCGCAACGGCGCCAACATTTTAGTTCTGTCCGACCGGGGCGTCAACTCCCGGATGGCGGCGGTACCGGCCCTGCTGGCTTCGGCGGCGGTACACAATTACCTGATTAAAAAGACGGTGCGCTCCGACGTGGGCCTGATTTTAGAATCCGGCGAACCCAGGGAGACACACCATTACTGTACGCTGATCGGCTACGGCATTACGGCTATCAATCCGTATCTGGCGCTGGATACGGTGCGTGCCCTGGCCACGGAAGGAAAACTGCTGCCGGATCTGACCCCGGAGGCCGCTCAGGCCAACTACATGAAAGCTGCTGTCAGCGGCATTCTGGCCGTTATGGCGAAAATGGGCATTTCCACCGTGAAGAGCTACCACGGCGCCCAGATTTTTGAAGCGGTAGGGTTGAAGCAGGAACTGATTCAGAAGTATTTTGTCAACACGCCGTCCCGGATCGAAGGTCTGGGCCTGGCAGAGATTGCCAGGGAGACCCAGCTGCGGCACCAGAATGCTTATAAAGATGAAGGGGACCTGCCCAGCGGCGATTACTACAAATACCGTAAAGGTGGGGAGCAGCCCCATATCCTGGATCCGGAGGCCATCCGGTTGTTGCAGAAAGCCTGCAAGGAAGAAGATTATAAGGCGTATAAAGAATACGCCAAAATTGTAGACAAGGGCGCGGTGTACCGGCTCCGTGACCTGCTGGACTTCTATTGCCCACCGGGCTGCAGCATCCCCATTGAGGAAGTGGAGCCTGTGGAGAAGATCCTGCTGCACTTCCGGACCGGCGCCATGAGCTACGGCGCCCTGAGCAAGGAAGCCCATGAATGCATCGCCATCGCCATGAACCGCATCGGTTCCATGAGTAACTGCGGCGAAGGCGGGGAAGACCCGGCCCGCTTTGTGAAGCTGGAGAACGGGGACGACCCCAGCGACGGGGTGAAGCAGGTATCTACTGCCCGCTTCGGCGTCACCAGCAACTACCTGGTGAACGGTCGGGAACTGCAGATCAAATGCGCCCAGGGAGCCAAGCCCGGCGAGGGCGGACATCTGCCTGGCAGCAAGGTGTATCCGGAAATCGGCCGGACGCGTCACTCCACCCCCGGGGTTGCGCTGATCTCACCGCCGCCCCATCACGATATATATTCAATAGAAGATTTGTCGGAACTGATCTTTGATCTGAAAAACGCCAACAAGGACGCGGACATCAGCGTGAAGCTGACGGCCGGCTCCGGTATCGGTACCATTGCGGCAGGCGTAGTCAAGGCCAAAGCGGACGGTATCACCATCAGCGGTTTTGACGGCGGAACCGGCGCCTCACCCCGTTCCAGCATGCGCCATGCAGGCATCCCCTGGGAACTGGGGCTGGCGGAAGTACAGCAGACACTGCTGCTGAACAAGCTGCGTGACAGGGTCAAAATCGAAGTGGACGGCAAGATCCTGACCGGACGGGACGTGGCCATTGCCGCTATGTTCGGGGCGGAGCTGTTCGCCTTCGGTACCGGTCCTCTGATTGCCCTGGGCTGCCATATGCTGCGGGTGTGCAACCTGAACACCTGTCCTTTCGGCATCTGTACCCAGAATGAGACTTTGCGGAAAAAGTTTAACGGCAAACCGGAATACGTCATCAATTATCTGAAGTATGTGGCCCAGGACCTGCGGGAGATCATGGCCCGCCTCGGCTTCCGTACGGTAAATGAGATGGTTGGCCGTTCTGACCGGCTGAAGCAGCGTGAAAGCGCTGCCAACTGGAAAGCGGCGGAAGTGGATCTGGACCGGCTGCTGTTCCGTCCCTATACCGATGCGGAAGTGGGACACCACTGCCTGCACCGGCAGAAACATAAGATTGGGGAAACATTGGATCTGTCCAAGCTGGTGCGCATGTGCAAACCGGCGCTGGATTGCAAAAAGACTGTCCGGGCCCGGCTGCGTATCCACAACACGAACCGGGTGACGGGGACCCTGCTGGGCAGCGAGATCACCCGCCGCTACGGGGAAGAAGGACTGCCGGAAGATACGATCAAGCTGTCCTTTGTTGGTTCGGCAGGCCAGAGCTTCGGCGCTTTTATCCCGAAAGGCCTGACCCTGTCCCTGGAAGGGGACGCTAACGATTATCTGGGCAAAGGTCTGTCCGGCGGCCGGCTGATGGTGTTCCCGCCACGGGAAGCTTCCTTTGCGGCGGAGGACAATGTGATCATCGGCAACGTGGCCTGCTTCGGCGCCACCGGTGGCGAAGTGTATGTCAACGGTCAGGCCGGGGAGCGCTTCTGCGTCCGCAACAGCGGAGCTACGGCAGTAGTTGAGGGCATCGGCAACCACGGCTGCGAATATATGACCGGCGGAAGGGCTGTTATTTTGGGCAAGATTGGTCGTAACTTTGCCGCGGGCATGTCCGGCGGCGTAGCTTACGTGCTGGATTTGCAGCCGGAACTGTGCAACCGGGATCTGGTGGAACTGGAAAAACTGGAAGACACCGGGGAGCAGGACGAGTTGAAAGCAATCGTGGAACGACACCTTGCGTTTACCGGCAGCCCACTGGCCAAACGCCTGCTGGATGGCTGGGAAGAAACGGTACAGCGTTTCACAAAGGTCATCCCCCGGGAGTACAAGGCCATGATGCTGAATATCGCGCGGTTTAAGGCGGAAGGTCACAGCGACGAGGAAGCCAGACGGCTGGCGTTTATGGAAGGAAATAAGTAAAAAACCGTAACAAAGTTTACACATTGAAGCGGATTTAAAAAATCAGCTTCAAAAAGTGAAAAATAGTTTGACGGAGTTCATCCGTGGTGCTACACTACATCGTAAGTAAATATTGACCACAAAACCGTTGAGACGGAGATCAAGCCAATACAAGCGCTCACAGAGAGTCCGGGCAGCTGAGAGCCGGATAGAAATGCTGGTTGGTAAATGGACCGTTGAGGGTGTGCTGAAATCGCA
>CAJODT010000084.1 GCA_905233365.1 uncultured Succiniclasticum sp. | reverse complement strand
CACTATTGACTCCTTTGAATACCCTGCCAAAATGCAAATCGCAGCAGAATTCAATAAAAAAAGCATAGAAGCAAAGACAATGCTAAAGATTAAAGATTCACTGAAGAATGATAAGGAGTTCACAAAAGAAATACCAAAACAGGATATACCAAAACCCGTAAATAATTATGGTGGCTTTGAGCCTTTACCACAGCCGATTGGAAGTGCGGATGGTGAATGGATATATTTAGGACGTTTTATCGGCCCAAATAACAAGACCTATCTGGAAAACATCCTAAATATGAAACCTTTTAATGGGACAACTGCACAAGATGGCGTGTTAGATGTATATTATAACCATACCCATGACAGGTGTAGTTATTACGAAACTGGATATAGTTTTGGCTGTATTTTAAAATTAGTACCATTGGATATGAACGGAAACAAACTGCAGCGCCAGGGATTCTACACAGAACTTGTCGATATCAGCGGAGGAACTAAAGGTATTTTTGTAGGTTCTGTTATAAGCGTACGCAGATTTGATACTGCAACTCACCAGCTAGTTGAAACATTTGTTAGGGATGGTTATAAAGACAGTGCATTGAATCCAGTGACAAGTTATGGATATAAAGGCGCTGAATTCATGGGCGTCAGCAATCCATTCTGGTATGCTTTCCAAAATAGCAAATGTCCTGATGACAAAGGATGGAAACATTAAAACAAAATCATTATTTGAGGAGACCGAAGCTCTTTACCTCGGTCTTTTTTCATATCATCGGCTTACAAAAGTGATGTGTTGGCTACGGTCTTTTTCACCACTCTACTAATAAAATCACAAATAATGGACTACTGTCCCAAAAGCATACTATTATTCCTAACAAACTTAACACTCTATTGCGCAATACTTGCCAAGATCAACCCATTGTTACATCCATTTTACAAAAACTCCCTATAACGCGATTTCGCGTTCCAAAACATAACTGAATACGCATTTATCAAAAAACGGCGCCACAGGGAATTTATGAAAGCCCATATTTCCCCTGCACGCCGTTTTTCGTATATGACACCGCTCCAGAGCCCAAAACGCCGTTATAGGCGATTTTTGCAAAAGCAGTGTAAAATCAGGCTGATTTCAGATATCTATAAAGCAAAAATGTATTATGCTGCAATGATAGATGTTTATTTTGCGCACAATCATCCGCACTCAATACATGTCCTCGTTTTAATTTTCCACTACCATAAAATAATTCTTATAGGCTTTTAACTTCAGCTTACTGTTCACGGGATAGGGTTTGTTGGTTCCCAGTATCGGATAGAAGATGAACTTTTTCCCTTCCCGCGTATCAACCAGAATCTTGCAAAGCTGCCCCGGGCGGTGGTTGTAGTTTATAGTACCGTCCTTATAACCGTAAACCGTTCCGGTAATTTCTTTGCCTTTTCTGGTAACAAGGATGTACTTATACAACGTATAAAGGATGATCGCCCACGCGACGATGCTTATCACCGCAAAAGGAAAGCAAATAAGGCGTAACGGAAAATCCCCCCGTTGGGACGGCTCAATGATCCTTGGAAGGACTAAGCCAATAAAGCCAAAAGTGATGCCAAAAATCAGCGGGAACAGGATTGTCCAAAACGATAAACTGGCGTTCTTGCAATCAATCGTTTCATACTTCGCCGATAGCACCGCCGTATTGGCATCCCCGATACGGAATCCACAATACTGGCATACCTCTGACAACACCGGCGCGCCGCAAGAGGGGCAAACTTTACTTTTTATTGTCATGAATCTTCACCGCCCTGTGAATTATTTATGATTTCGTTTATGATTTCGCTAAACCCATTTTTTATCGTGTCACTGTTTGATGTCCACAATCTCTGTTTCAGCAAAATTATTCATCTTTGCACATTTTGCTAACGAAACAACACTGCCGCAATATCCTTGCTGTACTGGTACGCCTCAGGAGGCCCGACCGGATGAATGGCCAGCAGCGGCACTTCCTGTTCGTACAGTGAACCGTGAGTGCGGCTCGCGTCCGTCACCAGTGTAACAGCTCCGTCCAGTTCGCCGAACGCGCAGTCCGGCGCGGTAAAAATCACATAGTCCCCAATCCCCTGCAGCGGCAGATGCAGTTTCTCTGCTGCTTCTTTATTTGTCATCACGGCTTCAATCTCCGGCCTGGTCCTTATCAGATCCAGCAGCGCGTCCTTCTCTTCCGGTTGTTTCAGGAACAGATACAAAATGCCGCCTTCCTGATACACATGGTTTTCCTTGTACCGGTCCTTCAGGGGCGCCAGGCAGAAAATGTGCAGCCCCGCCTTGTCTGCCAGCTGCTGAAAATCCAACAGATGATGCTTCTGGTTCATGCCATGGTCGGCGGTAATGTAAATCTGCCGTTCCGGGTCTGCCGCATGGATAGCAGCGATGGCTTCATCAATCTGCCGGATCTGCAGCTGCGCTTCCGGCGCTTCCGGGCCGAAATGGTGAAACCCGTAGTCATTGGTGGTGCAGTACACCAGCGCCGGGTCTTCCTGTTTGATAACACTCAGCGCTGCGTTCACGATCCACTGTGAACTTTCCAGACTGCTTACCGCCGGCGGCGCGGGCAGCCCGTATTTTTTCAGCTGCGACTCATCCGGTGTCTGCACACTGATCCCGATGTCCGCCGCGTGCCCATACACTCCCAGCAGTTTTCCTTTCACAGTCAGAAACGCCGTCTTCAATCCCCGTTTGCGATAAGCCTGCAGCAGCGTTTCCGCTTTCATGAAACCTTTTTCTTCAATAAAACCTTCCTCCCCCGTGGCGGGATTGTAAAAATAATTTCCCACCATGCCGGTTTCGGAAGGAAATTTTCCTGACAGAATCGACGCATGATTCACATTGGTAACCGTGGGCACCACAGCCTTCACCGTTTTGGCAAAACCAAACTGCTTCGCCAGCCTGTGAATGTTCGGCGCAATCTCCGGCGTTAAATATTCCGGCGCGCAGCCGTCGATGACAAGAATAAAAACTTTGTGCATAATAAAACCACCTGTTGTAAAATGCGGCACAGCTTTCTCATCGTATTTAAACCAGTTCATGTTTTAACAACGATAACCGATTAATTCAACTTAGCCAGCCTTTCTCTTTTCTTCATCCTCAAGAGCTTTCATGTATCCCGCGGTAACAATACCGGAGGGCAATGCGATCACAGCGACGCCCATGATCGAAGATACCATGGTTACAATTCTTCCCAGCATGGTCGTAGGAACTAAATCACCGTAGCCTATTGTAGTAAGGGAAACGGTTGCCCAGTACAGCGCTTCAAAAAAATCCCGGAAACCCGGCTCAATATGAAAAATGACTAAAGCAGAAATAATAATATAGGAAACCGCGAAAGCCAGCACGGCCTTTAACGGCCTTACGCTGTTCCTGATCACGGCCCGCAATACCCGGAAGCTGTGGGAATACTCCAGAATTTTAAAAGACCGGAGCACTCTGGCCAGTCGGGCCAACCGCAACAGCATTAACGTCATGAATTCTGGATTATGATAAGTTATACTGACCAGAATGCCGGGCAGAATGGATATTAAATCAATAACGGCCATGGGTTGGTAGACATATTGCAAAAACGGCAATTTTAATTGGGGATATTCATAATCAGCAACAAACCATCGCAAAATATAATCCACAATAAAAATAATAACCGCTATATGCTCAACATACATGACCCAGTACGGTTCCGCTTCCGGTTTGTACGTTAACGGCAACAGGCTGAGGATAATGACTATCATCATAAAATAGTCATAGGGTGTGGTTTCGCTGTTACCGTCTGTCGGAGATTTTATGATCTCATATATTTTTTCCCGCATAACATCAGCCTCTGTTTACAAAAATTTAAACGGCATATTACCTGAGAAAAAGGCGCACTCTGCATGATTAACTATTAGCATACTTTGTCGGGCTCTGCAACGCATACTCCTCAATATCGCACTTTCTGATACTGAACCAGACTGTTCGCCAGGCGTACTTCCTGTTTCTCTTTCGCGCACAGGCATTTCCACGTTATATCCGCAAAGGTCCTTGCTTTTTCCAACAGCTTCTTCGACCCGGCAAAAACACCTTCGCCAAAGGTGCTGCCTGCGATATAACCGACCATGCCGCCAAATACAGAACCCACTATTGTGCCGACCACCGGCAGAAACGAGAAAGCCGCTGCGCCAAGCACCGCGCCTTCCGCGCTCCAGCCCAACCCGTAGAACATGGTTACCGATGTTTTCGCGATACTGTTGATGGCTTCCATGGCGCTGATCTCATTTTTGGAAAATTTCGCCATGATTTTCAGGTTCTCTACACCGACACAGGCAATATTGGTGATCACGCCGGCAGGCGTCGATTTCGCCAGTATGGGTATAAACCCTTTTTGCAGACCGACTTTGATCGCCGCTGCCGTGACGACTTTAATTCCGGCGTCGGAGCCGCTGATTAACGCCGTTCCTACCGCTTCTTCTGTTTTGATCTTCTGATGGGTCGCTTTCTGCTTCACCATATAAAAAGCAGAGCTGACAATCGCGCCGCCGATGCCGGACCAGACTGCATTTTTGCCTAAAGCATACGTTGCTTCCCGGATATTTTTACTGGCAATTTTCAACTCCGGTGCCACCGCTGATTTAAGCTGGGTCTTGAACTCACGGCTGATGGACTTGACGAGCCCTTCCACGGTTCGGTTGCTGTGGATCAGCTCGTGGAGTTTACAATTACATATATTGACTGCACGCGCCTGCTCCTCAACATCTGCTAAAATACTGCTTTCCAGGCGCTGGAATTTATTTGATGCGATGCGTCCCTGTATCTTTCTGTACAGCCACTGGTTTTTATTATGCCCTTCCCTGCAGTAACAGTTAAGTGATTCATAATTGTCATCAAATGTTTTTGTCGCCTTTACAGCTTCTGAGCAAAACTGTTTTATTTCTTCCGGAGGCATCTCCGGCAGTTCAGACGCAATCAGGTTGGCAGTAAAATCCTCAAAAGGTTCATCGCCCGGTTTGTTGGCGTACGCAGTCATGAAACGCTGCACGATCGGCTGTATTTCATTTACGTCGATATCCGTCTCTTCTAACATATTTTCTTCACCTGCATCAGACTGAAGCGTTTTTAAACTTTCTGTCATGATAGACTTTCGAGATAGCGTCTAACGAATCTTTCATGATTTCCGACAGGGAATGCGTATTGTTGATGGCCAGGATAATATCTTCTGTATCTAAACAGCTCTTTCCTTTGGCAAAGGCTTCTTCCACCCCGTCCCGTACTACGCCCTCAATATCGGCGCCGCTATATCCTTTTGTCAGCTTCACCAGTTTATCAACATTAATGTTTTTCAGATCATTCGGGCGCCGCTTTTTGATATGGATGGAAAAAATCTTTTTACGTTCTGCCTCATTGGGCAGGCCCACGTAAAATATTTCATCAAAACGGCCTTTGCGGAGCAGCTCCGGCGGAAGCTTGACGATATTATTTGCGGTAGCCACAACAAAAGCCAGGCTGTCTTTTTCCTGCAGCCAGGTCAGGAAAGTCCCGAACAGCCTTGTGGAAATATCATTGCCTGCCCCTTCGCCGCCCACTCCGGCAAAGGATTTTTCCAGCTCATCGATCCAGAGCACACAGGGGGAGATCGCCTCCGCCAGCACAATGGCTTTCCGCATATTCGCTTCCGATTCCCCTACATACTTGCCCATCAGGCGTCCCATGTCCAGGCGCAGTAAAGGAACGCCGAACAGTTTTGCCGCGGCTTTTGCGTTTAACGATTTTCCGCAGCCCGGCATCCCGGCAATAAGCACTCCTTTGGGGATGCCGACGCCAAACTGTTTTGCCTTCCGGATGTCCTTAAAGATCTTTTGTTTACGCTGCAGCCAGCTTTTTAAGCTTTCCAACCCGCCGATATCTTCCAGCCCTTCTTTCAAAGGCACCATTTCCAAAATACCAGATTTTTGGATCAGTTGCTGCTTCTGTCCGAAAATCATGTCCAGATCGCTTTTGTCAATCACACCGTCATCCGATAACGCAATTCCCAAAATGCTCTTTATTTCATATTCAGACAGGCCCTTGAAATTTACAGCCAGCTCCTGTAAAAATCCGCTGTCCAGACGGGGCGAATTATGTTCATCGCAGAAGGCATTGATCAGATCCTGAATCTCGTCTATGGACAGAAAATCAAGATAAAGAACAGAAATAAAATAATTCAGCTCTTTAGGTATTTCCATAACCGGCGAAATCACAACCATGTTAAAGTTCTTTTTCCCGGCAATTTGCGCCAGATATTTTAAACGGGCAATAATTTCAGGTACTTTAAAATAATAGTGGGCGTCGCGCAAAATCAAAATTTTATTTTTTAAAACGTCTGTATCGGCCAGCAGTAAATTCAGCGTCGTCAGCAGGTCAAATTCTTCAAACTCCACGTTGCCATCATCGGACCGGAAGCCCAAAGCGCTCCACTCCATCAAGTCACGCTGCCCGGCAACCGTCCGGATGACGTTGATGGCTTTCGTTTCTTCAAAGGTGTGCAGAAATAAAATTGGCAAGCCCGCTTTAAAATAAATGTCTAATTTGGTTGCTAAACTTTCCATGACGCCTCCTGATTATGGTTTTATAATAAATATTTGTAAAAAGGCTGAAGCAAAACATTGCGAGAAATTTTGTGAAGCCTTTTTCTTTTGTAATGATTTTATTACTTGTGCATATTTTTCCCAAACCGTTTCATATACACATGCTCCGCCGCCAGCTCCTGCAACAGATGCCGTCCGCTCCACTGCCGGTTGGCCGGGGTCAGCATGGCTTTTAAGTCCACTCTCTGCAGTTTGCCTTTCTTCACTGCCGCCAGAAAACGGTTCAGCAGGTACATGTCGAAGCCGCACAAAAATACCATTTCTTTTTGCGCAGCCTGCATCAACAACTGCTCTGCTTCTTTTTTTACAGTTTCCGGATCTTCTCCTGTTTTCTTTGCCGCTTCCTCTAAAGTTTCGGCAAGTTTTTCTTCCTGGTTCTCCGGCGGATTCACTGCCGTTTGCGGACAATCCTTTATTCCCGCCAGGAAACCTACAGCGTCATCAAACTGTTCCGGCGCCACTGCTTTGCAGTTCACTTTTAAAATCATGCAAACTTGACGGAGCAGCTGCAGACGTTCTTGGTTAAAATTATACGCCAATACTATTTTGTTCATTTTCATTCACCATTTTATATTTTTGAAAATAAAAAAAGTAAAACTCTGCTTACCTCTGCA
>CAJODT010000083.1 GCA_905233365.1 uncultured Succiniclasticum sp. | reverse complement strand
ATCAGATGATAGCCAACAACGGGCGTTATTACCTGATTGGTAACTACGAAAAGTATGATAATGTAGCGCATTTCCGCATTGACCGCATGACTTCCGTGTGCATGCTGGACGAAAGACGCAAACCGGTATCCCAGGTGACGGATTTCAAAAACGGCTTCTCGCTTCCGAAACACATGGCAGAACACATCTATATGTTCAGTGGCAAAAGCGTGAACGTGCGCATGATGGCGAAGAAACACCTGATGGATGAGCTGGTGGACTGGTTCGGAAAAGACTTCAAAATCCGCAAAGAATTTGAAGATGAAATGCTGGTTGACGTGAAGTGCAACAAATCCGCCATGAAATTTTGGGCGCTACAGTACGGGCCGTATGTGGAAGTGCTGGAACCGGTGGAGTTAAGGGAAGAGATTAAAAAGAGTGTAGCAGAGATGTATGAGAAATATAAAGCCTGAAATTAGAAAAGCAGGCAAAAAATCAGAGCAATGTGGTTTGCTGAAACGTTTTGCTAAGTAGAAACATGCATATGTTTAACAGTTTCATTTTTGAAAAGAAGGGAGTATTTTTATGAATTACGATCAAGCGTTATCAAAAGTTCCGTTTTATGTTGTACATCCTGAATACATGCCTTATATTGGTGAAAAGTATGAAGATTATAAAATTCTGATTGTTGGTGAAAGTCACTATATTGGACAGAGCCCGGAAACACAAAAATTTTCTGTTGATTATTTCACAACGCATTGGTGGAATGGAAGTTGCGGTGAATTGGACGCAGCTTTTTCCGGGTGGTATGATACAAGACGTGTTGTCAATAGATATTTAGAAGGTATTAGGCGTCACGGTCATTCAATCTTTACAAATTGCGTAAAGTCATTTAGTGATGTAGTGTTGGGGCATCCAATAAACCATATCAGTACGGAGGAAAGTCAGAAGTTTGTTTATTTTGCTTTTATGAATTTTTTCCAGATGCCCTCTTTGTTTGAAGGGATGAAATTTTGGAATTCACTTACAAAAAACAATACTGAAGAAAAGGCTTCTGCCATGTGGAATAAGACCGTCGAAAAATCATGTGAGGTATTGGATAGTGTAATTGATATTATTAAACCGGAGTTAGTTATATTTGTTTCAAAATCAGCCTATTATGCTTATAAAGGTTCTAATGCAAAACATAAAGATGATAAAAATGTAAAAGGCGTTTGCCATCCAGGATGTAGTTATTGGTTCAAAAAGAGAAAAAGTGACGGTTTGTGCGGTAAAGATGATTTTGAAAATTGCTTAAAAACAGTTTATAGGCAAGGTTAATAGTGCCAAAACCTGACTTGATTTATCGAAAAGAAAATAGTATTTTCCCTGGCGCCTGCCAATTAAAGTGGTGGGCGTCGCTTTTTATGTGTAAAAAAATGTACATCGCTTTCTGTAAAATACAATTAGAATCATAGTTACAACATTAGCTATGTCAACGAAATGTACATTGCAGAGAGGAGATTTTTGTATGAGCAAGTTTGACAAAGTAATCGGGTATGAAGACATTAAAGCGGAACTGATCCGAATTTGTGATGTGGTGAAGAATCCGGAAAAGTATGCTAAGCTGGGCGTCCTTATGCTGTGGGGCGATCCGGGTCTGGGCAAGTCGCTGATGGCGCAGTGCTTTATTGAGGAAAGCGGATGCAAGTCTTTCACAATAAGGAAAGACAAGCCAGACGGAGATTTGGTCAATGTGATCCGGGATGTTTTTGAAAAGGCGAAAGCAGAAGGCAGGGCGATTGTTTTTCTGGATGATCTGGATAAATTTGCCAATGAAGATAATCAACATCCGGATGCAGAAGAATATGTTGCGGTACAGGCCTGCATCGATACCTGTAAAGATTCGGATGTGTTTGTTCTTGCCACTGCCAATGACAAATGGTGCCTGCCCGATTCACTGCTTCGTTCCGGCAGGTTCGACAAGGTGATTGAATTGGAGTGTCCGGAAGGCGAAGACGCTGTAAAATTAGTAAAACATTATCTTTCACAAAAGAAGAGCATGGGCGATGTAGATGCAGTTGAAATCGCAAGAATTATGGTCGGACAATCATGTGCGGATTTGGAAACGGTAGTGAATGAAGCGGGAATTTTTGCTGGCTTTGACGGCAGAGATAAAATTAACCATCAAGATATGCTGCGGGCCTGCATGCGTATGATTTTTGAAGCACCGGAATATATAAGAGTTAAAGATTACCAGGTTGACAAATACGTTGCAGTACATGAGTCCGGGCATGTGGTTACGAACGAGGTGTTGTTCCCGGGGAGTGTTAATTTTGTATCCGTCTGTGGCTATATTGGTTCGAATGCCGGAGTTACGAATGTTTATAGGGAAGCTGACCGTGAAAGAAGTAAGGAACATATGGAACGATATGTTATCTGTAAACTTGCCGGGAAGGCAGCGACGGAAGTAGTTCTCGGTCTGTCTGATGTTGGCTGTAGTGTAGATATGGGGAAAGCATTTTGTACAGTTGCCGAGCTTGTGGAGGATTTATGTGCCTATGGTTTTGACACATATGTGAGAGGAAAACCGTCAGATGCTTTGTTAATGAAGAAAGAACAGCTGATCGCAGCGCAAATGAATAGTCTCTACCAGCAGTCTAAAAAAATTTTAATGGAGAACCGTGTATTTTTGGATAATGTGATAGAAGCGCTGCTTGAGAAAAAAACGCTGTCCCAAAGAGATATTAAAATAATCAGGGACAGCATATAAATAGTATTTTGGTCAAGGAAGTAATGAGATGAACACTGCAACAGAATAAGTCTACATAAAGAGGGTGAGCAAGATAAAAAAATATTAGTAAAAAAGCGAATTACCCCTTGCAAACACTGATGAACACTGGTATTATAATCATAGAGTCAGTGCTGATGCACTTTCGCTAATATTTTAAAAAAGGAGCGACCATCATGAACAAACACGATCTCGTAGTAGCAATTGCTGCAAAAACCGAGATGCCCCAGGCAGCTGTGGAAAAAGTACTGAAAGCACTTACCGCAGTAACCATGGCAGAAGTTGCCAAAAAAGGCAAAGTCCAGCTGATCGGTTTTGGCACCTTTGAAGCCCGCGCCCGCGCTGCCCGTACCGGCATGAATCCACAGACCGGTAAACCCATCAAAATTGCCGCCGCTACAGTTCCCGCTTTCAAACCCGGCAAACTTTTCAAAGATACTGTCAATGTAAAACCGGCCAAAAAGAAAGCAGCCAAAAAGAAATAATAATTTGATAACAGTTACCTACGACCTGATGCGTAAAATCGCATCAGGTTTTTTCATTTTGTTCGCTTTTCTTTTTTTGTGAAGTGTGCTACAATACAAAACGAACAAAAGTTCTAAAAAGGCGTTTAAACAAAAATAATTTTTGCAAATGAGTGCAAAGAAAATCAAAACAAATTACAAGAACGAATTGTTGAAATAATAACAATCATTACAAAACAAAGCTGGTGAAGAAAATGAAAATCAATCTGAAAGTAACAGCCGATTTTGATTTGGACGGAAAAATTATGCCAAGGGCTATTGAATGGGAAGACGGGCGTGTATTTGCCGTTGACCGGGTACTTGATGTGCGCCGTGCCGCATCGCTGAAAGCCGGGGGAGTGGGGATGCGTTACATCTGCCGTATCTGCGGTAAAACTGTAGCGCTGTTCAATGATGAAAATAAATGGTTTATGGAAGGAAAAGATAATTGACTTGCGATAACAAAAGCGTCTGCCTGTGATATAATTAATATTACAGGGTTGCCTGCCTGTTAAAGTAATAAACCATAGTGGTGATTTTTAATGAATGCTTTAGATGAACCCGTTAGCGAACAACGCCGGAATAGTATGAAAGCAAACCGGAGTAATAATACGCGGATAGAGTTATTATTACGGCGGGAATTGTTCCGAAGGGGGATCCGTTATCGCGTTAACCGTAAAATATTGACTACACGACCGGATATAAGTATTGCTAAATATAAAATAGCGGTTTTCTGCGACGGTGATTTTTGGCACGGGAAAGACTATTATGATGGCAGGGTACAGCATAACAAAAAATTTTGGGATAAAAAAATTAGGCGTAATAAGGAACGGGATTTTGAACAGACCATTCTATTGCGGGATGAAGGTTGGACAGTGCTACGCTTTTGGGGCAGCGAAATTAATGAAGACGTAGCTGCCTGTGCGCAAAGAGTAATTGAGAGTATTAATCAGAAAAAAATATTCTGGAAGAAAATCATACGTTGACATTTTTTTATTATAGATAATGGTATAATATTATAAACGTTCAACGGAATACAGGAAGGACAAACAGTTAAACTATGAATAATAACAGGAATGTGATATCTTTATTTTCCGGTGCGATGGGCCTTGATATCGGATTAGCAAGAGCAGGGCTCAATATTGTTATCGGGCAGGATTTTGATAAATCTTGCGTGGAAACCATGCAGGCAAATGGGCACGAAGTATTGTGTGGCGACATAAGGGAGATTAAAGCGCCTGATCTTTTGTCAGTAACAGGCATGAAGGTTGGCGAACCGTTTTTGATTTGCGGCGGCCCGCCCTGCCAGCCATTTTCTACTGCAGGTAAGCGGTTGGGTATCAACGATCCCCGTGGCAGTTTGTTTATGGATTTCATACGGATGATAGATTACATCAGGCCCCGCTTTTTTGTTATGGAAAATGTAAAGGGCATTATTTCTTCGCCGTTAAAGCACGTTCCCATAGAAGAAAGGGACGAAAGCAATCCGGAACAACAGTTAGGCACGGTATTGGATGTTATCTTGAATGAGTTTAATAAACTGAATTATAAAACAGTCTACGGTGTTTTGGATGCAGTTAATTATGGCGTTCCGCAGTTCCGCGAACGGTTCGTTTTAATCGGCAGCCGGGATAATGAGGATATTTTTCTTCCGGTGCCTACGCATTTTGCGGTTCACCAGAATGAAAAATATAAATGGCAATCGTTAAGTTCTGCTATTAGAGACCTTGAAAATGCACCGGGCGTTTGCGAATCATTTTCGCAGGAACGGTTAAAGTATTTGCGTTTGGTTCCGGAAGGCGGGAACTGGCGAAGCCTGCCGGAAGAAATGATAGAAGAGGCCATGGGCGGCGCCTATCGTTCTGGCGGCGGCAAGGTTGGCTTTTATCGCAGGCTGTCTTATAGTGAGCCTTGTCCCACGCTGGTCACTTCACCAGTGCAGAAAGCAACGATGATGTGCCATCCGGTTCAGGACAGGCCTTTGAGCATCAGGGAGTATGCACGGATCCAGCAATTCCCGGAAGAATGGGTATTCACCGGGACTGTCGCATCGCAGTACCGGCAAATAGGGAATGCCGTACCGGTGGGCCTTGCGGAGCAGATTGGCAAGGCCATCATAGCTGCGGCAGATAATACGGCGGTAGTAAAAACAAAACGTTTCCGGGGAACCGGAATACATAATAGGTTAAAAGAAGTGTTAACGATGGGGGGCACACTTATATGATTGGTTATGGTTATGACGAGAAAGAAGTCATTGCAGCAATTGCGAATGGCCTGGATAATTTCTATAAGAGCCTGATTGACAAAACAAATAAACTTGATATCAAGAAAATCATGAAACGAAAAAACCCGTATCTGTACAGGGCGAAGGCCGTACAAAACGCTAACGACATCGTTTCTTCAGTTTTGGATGCTTTTGTTACATCTTCGGAAGAAACAATTTTCGGTAATTGCTTTTTCGAACCTCTTGCTATTGCGGCCAGTGGTGGCAGCAAAGCGTTAGCCGAAGGCGTTGATATTATGATTGAAAAAAAAGAAGAGAACACGATTTACGCCGTGGCAGTGAAGAGTGGGACTTCTGTTTTTAATGCAGACAGCAAAAAACGTCAGGAACAAAATTTTGCAGCTGCCGCCAAGCTTGCCAAGCAGGCGAAGGCAAGATATGAAGCGATTATTGGTTACGGCTACGGCAAAAAGAGAGTGACCGGCAAGGGCGTGCCCAAAATGTACCAGGAACTGGCAGGGCAGGAATTTTGGGCAGAGCTTACCGGTGAAAAAGATTTTTATTTAAAGATTATCCAATTTATGGGCGAATTGCCGGAACAGTATCTGGAAGATTACCAGAAGAGTTATAACAATGCGATGAACCGTCTTTTAAAGCAGTTCACTACAGAATTTTGCAAAGACACAGGCGAAATTGACTGGGACAAGCTTGTTAAATTCAATTCGGGAAATTAATATTGCTGTTATAGTTTAAGAATAAACTCCCTGAAAGGAGTACTCTCACCATGAAAATTTACATCAACACCTGCACGTACAATGTTTCACAGGTTTTGATTGACTGCGCTTTTCAAAAAGAAGCGGATGCAGAAGCTTACGCAAAAGAAATGAACGGCGACAAAGCCAAAGCAGTTGCCCGCTGCAAAGAACTCATCGCCACGCGTGAAGGCGAAGCGGCAGCGAAGTTTTTAGTCGAAAAGAGCGAGATTGCTTTTGAAGTTGTGCCAGTTGAGTTGAAGTGAGCTGTTAAGTTATAAGTAACTGCCTTACCGACAATGGAGAAATGATGATGAAACAAGCGGAAGCACGCCCCCGCTGGGTGCTGCACGTGGACATGGACGCCTTCTACGCGTCCGTGGAAATTTTAGACAACCCCAAACTGAAAGGTCTGCCGGTCATTGTAGGCGGACACTCTGCGCGGGGCGTGGTCTCCACCTGTTCTTATGAGGCCCGCAGGTTTGGCGTACATTCTGCTATGCCGCTGTTTGAGGCAAAACGTCTGTGCCCCCATGGTGTGTTTGTGCCGGTCCGCATGCACCGCTACGCTGAGGTGTCGGCCCAAATCATGCAGATTTTTCATGAAACGTCCCCGTTGGTGGAGCAGCTTTCCATCGACGAGGCGTTTTTGGATTTAACCGGCATGGAGGGCCTGGGCGGCGCCGAGTCCATTGCCCATCAGGTGCAGGACCGTATTCAGGCAGAACTGAAGCTTAGCGCGTCGGTAGGGCTGGCTCCCAATAAATTTTTGGCTAAGCTGGCTTCTGATTTGAAGAAACCCCACGGTTTTGTAAAAATTACACCGGAAGAAGCAGCCGCTTTGCTGGCCCCGATGCCGGTTTCCAAAATTTTTGGCATCGGCCGCAGTGCCGGAGAAAAACTGAAGCAGTTAGGCATTGAAAAGATCGGGCAGCTGGCAGCGGCAGACGTGACAGTGCTGCGTAAAGTGTTCGGCATCAACGCGGAACAGGTGAAACTGCTGGCCCTGGGGCTGGACGACCGTCCCGTTATCAGCGAAGAAGAAGCCAAATCTGTGGGCCGGGAGAACACCTTTGACGCAGACCTGAACGACATGGAAGCCTGCCGGGAGGAAGTGTTGGATCTGTGCGGACAGGTGGGCTGGCGGTTACGCCGGGAGAATCTGGCGGGGCACACGGTCACCTTAAAGGTAAAGTTTGCGGACTTTCATACCATCACCCGCAGCACTACCGGAGACCGGCCGGTGGCCTGGGATGAAGATATATTTTTATTGGCAGAGCAAATGCTGCAAAAAATCAACGTGAAGCCAGGCGTACGCCTGTTAGGGGTGAGCGTCAGCAACCTGTTTCACTCTGCGGACGAGCCCATGCTTGCTTTTGCGGAAGAAGAGCGTATGCAGAAACGTAATCAGGCCATTGACGCCCTGAAGAACAAATATGGAGAAAACGTCATCAAGCGGGGCATAACAGGTAACAAAAAGCAATAATGCACGGTTATTTCACCCTGATGCGCTCAACGCGCATCAGGGTTTTCTTTTATCAGCGCAAGGTTGCATTCCATGTGCTCGCCGGTAATATTTCCTTTTTTGTCGTAATCGTATGCGCAGTTTTTAAAAAGCAAAATCCGGTGGCGGTGGTATTCCGATGTGGCCAGTGCCTGGCTGCGGGTGCATTCAAAAATTTCGCCGTGCACATAGCGGCAAAATTTTGGGCCCCGTTCGCCGCGATATTTTTGCCAGCATTTTAAAAAAGGCAAATTGCTGTAACCGTAATATTTTGCTTCGGTGCTGCCAATAATTTCGTACACTTTGTCAGGCAGTTCGCGTTCTTCTTTTTTAATTTTTGCCTGCAGCATTTTTATTTTCTTTCTTTCCGGCAGCCACACTTTTTGCCTGCCGCGCTGAATGGCGTTCCGCTTTTCTTTTTCGTTTTCCAAATCATCACGCTCCTTCATCATTCAGGCTTACAAACTTGGTGCAGTCGCTTCTGAAATACAAATCGATCTTTCCCGTAGGGCCGTTGCGGTGCTTGGCCACGATCAGCTCCGTAATGTGGCTGGGCTCTTCGCTGTTGTAATAATTTTCCCGGTACAAAAACATTACGATGTCCGCATCCTGTTCCAGGGAACCGGATTCGCGCAAGTCGCTGAGCATGGGGCGCTTGTTGGGGCGCAGCTCCACGCAGCGGCTTAACTGAGAGAGGGCCAGCACCGGCACGTTCACGTCCCGGGCCAGGGCTTTCAGTTCGCGGCTGATCTGGCTCACTTCGTACTGCCGGTTAAGGGAATGGGCCTGGCCGCCGTTGGCCTGCATCAGCTGCAGGTAGTCGATGATGATAAGATCCACGCCGCCTTCCGCCTGCAGCTGCCGGATGCTGCTCAGTACCTGCTGTATGGTGAGGCCTGCCTTGTCGTTGATGAAGATGCTGGCGCCCGCAATTTTGTCGTAGGCTTTCCAGACACGGTCCATCACCTCGGTTTTGTCTTCGTCCGTGGTTTCTGCATTGGGGATCAGTTCGTCGCTGTCCACTTCCGCTTCGGTGCAGACCATGCGGTGCACCAGCTGCGACTTGCTCATTTCCATGCTGAAGAAGGCGATGCGTTTGGGCGGTTCGCCTTCTTTTGCGCCCCGCAGGGCAACGT
>CAJODT010000082.1:7866-11864 GCA_905233365.1 uncultured Succiniclasticum sp. | reverse complement strand
AAAAACGGCAATACCGCTTCGCTGACCGCCGCTTTTAAACGGGGTGCGGAAGAAGCCGGCCATACCGTGACGGAATTTTTCCCGGCGCATATGAAAATCAACGGATGCCTCGGCTGCTGGAACGGTGGAAAAGACGCGGCGCATCCCTGTGTACAGCGCGACGACATGGAAAAAATCTATCCTCTTTACAAAGAAGCGGACATTGTCGTGCTTGCTTCCCCACTCTATTACTGGTTCATTTCCGGGTTTTTGAAAAACACGTTTGACCGGCTGTTTGCCATTGCTGAAGCCACTCCGAACTATGAGAATCCCAAAAAATTAACCGCGCTGATCATGGCGGCAGAAGGCGACGAATTCCAGGAAAGCGAATTCTGGTACGACCATCTGGAACGCCACATCGGCTGGAAAAGCATCGGAAAAGTATTATGCGGCTATGTAGCGCAGCCCGGGGACACGAACGGGAAACCGGAACTTGTCGAAGCATATAATCTTGGAAAATCAATTAAGTAAAAAGAGTATAATCAAAACCCTCTTTCCGGTCACTTTAGTGACCGGACTTTTTTTGCGAAGCCAGTCATGGCGCGGTTTTCCATCCTGCTTTCTGTTAATATATATAGACAGTCTTATTTATCTGTCTCCAGATAGTATATCTTTCGTTGATTTTATTGCTTTGTCCGGGAAAGCTGCCACTGAGCCGACGCGTTATAATCAGCGTTTCCTTAATATTGTATTTGCTTTTATATTTGCCAAGCCTCTCCGTATTTCATTAACAATTTATTGACGTTTTCAGTTTTAATATCTTTCATAATGAATCTTGCGGAAATCAAAATCCGATTCGCCGTACCCTTTTTTGCTTTCTCCTTTTCCGCCCAACGCAATCAGGTTCAACACTGCGTAACCCTTCGGCACTCCCAGCAATTCCCGCACCTCTTCATCGGAAGTTTTACGCATGCCGTTCCTGTTACGTATCTGCACCCAACAGGCTCCAACATTATACTGTTCCGCAGCGAGAAGGATGTAAGCCGAAGAAACAGCCCCGTCTTCAATCCAAAATTCACCCCTGTCCTGCTTTACCATCACTACGATTACCGCATCTGCGCCAAGAATCTGTGAACCGCCGAGACTTTTACACAAGGCCAGTTCACTAATCTTGTCTCTGACGATTACAAACTCCACCGGCCTGTGCCCAAAGGAAGAAGGCGCCGCCATTCCCACTTTTAAAATTTCCCGGATTACTTCATCCGGAATACGATCGCCTGAATATCTTCTTATAGAACGCCGGGCCGCAGCAAGTTCAAACAACTTATTTTCCATTTGTTTCCCCTTTTTAGTTTCGGTTTCAGGTTTCGCCGATTTTTCCGCAGAAACCGCAACGTTATCTTTTACGTTTTTCTTTTCCACTGCGCCGGATGCGCATCCCTGCATTCCGAACGCACACACCAGCATTACCAGCAATAGACAGATTATTCTTTTCATGAGTTGTCACCATACGTCCTGCTTCATGCATTTTTTATCAACTGTACGCCCATTGCAAATGCTTTCCGGCAGTCTTCAGGGAAATGCTTCTCGCGGTACGCTGCCTTTTCCTCTTTTGAAAACACTTCGCATACATATTTATCGTAATCGTCAAACTGATACGTGTTAAATGCATGAAGGATGAGCGGCTTCTGAAAGTAGTTTTCCAGGAAAAGTTCAAACAGTTCCATGTTTTTACGATACCCGTCCCGCAGCATTTCGTCTTCCATCACGTTCATCGTGTAAATGCATGCGGTAGGTATTTTACGCTGCACTAAATTTGGATAACCGACTTTATATTGCATGTATGGGAAGAAAAATCTTTCATAAAAAGCATGGAGCTGCCCCGTGATAGTCCGGTAATAAATCGGCGAGCCGAATACGACGGCATCTGCTTCTGCCAGTTTCTGCAGCACTTCATACAAATCATCTTTTACTGCGCATTTTCCATAACTCGGGCCATCTTTCCGTTTACAGGCAAAACAGCTCAGGCAACCAGTATATTTCAGGCTGTAAAGATCGATCCGTTCCGCTGTAACATCCGTTGCTGTGCTCCTGGCGCCTTCCAGAACCTTATCCAGCAAGGTCGCGGTATTTCTGTTCCTGCGCGGGCTTCCATTAATTGCATGTATTTTCTTCATGTGATTACCTCCCCTTTTGCTATTTGTCTTTATCCTCATTCTATGGTAGAATCAACATAAATACAAATACATTTTTATTTATAGGAGGATAACTATTTAGTTATGTTATCTCACAACCTGCGTATCTTTCTGGATGTCGCCAACCGGCAGAGTATCACGGAAACCGCAAATGCCCGATTCATATCGCAACCTGCAGTCAGCAAGGCAATCCAGTCACTGGAAAGGGAGTTACATCTTAAACTATTCTACCGGGACAGGAAAAGTGGTATGATCCTTACTGAAGCAGGCAGCAAAATACTGTTCCTTGCCAGGCAGATGGAAGATCTGGAAAACCGCATTTACCAGACAGCGTTTCACGAAAACAACTTCATTGGCGGCAAACTGCGCATCGCATCCGTCCCGGTAACCACTTCGGTCATTCTTACCAAAGCATTGCGAATATACAGGGAAGCCTATCCCCTTGTTTCCGTTGAAATTAAAGAAGGCAGTCCGCTGGCAGTTCGTAAAATGGTAGAAGAGCATGCGGTGGATTTTGCCGTAACCTATGCGCCTTTCGGAAATCTTGATGCCGAAGTACTGATCCGCGACGAAATGGTTGGCATCCTGCCGCCGGAATCAACGCAGAAAACCATTGACCTTACCAAAGAAACGGAGCATCTGATCCTTTGCCGCGCAGGTCTGGAAACGGCCATTGAACGGTTACCCGGCCAGCACAAATTTGATTTCAGCAAAAGCCTTTTAGTGCAAAACGCGGAAACGGTTGTCCGAATGGTTGAAGAGGGAAACGGAACCGGTATAATATCCCGTTTCACACTTTCTCCAATCCCTCATCATCTGCGCATCTGCCCGATCATACCTTCCATTAATACGGAAGTCGGACTTATTGCCGGTAACTTAAAAGACCTTACCCCGGTAGCGCAGGAGTTTGTTCGGATTATCCGGGAACTGTCAATAAAAGGAATGTAAAGTTAAAAACCCCGTAGAATCACTAAAATTCTACGGGGTAATTTTTTGGGCTTTAGCGCCAATAACAAAACCTACGCAAAAATGATACGGCGGTTAAACTGGTGTTAAGGAAGCGCTGATTAATTTATTGTTTTGATTTCAAGCCCCGGGTTCCTGACAAGCATCGATTTTTCTCACACAATCCCTTTTCCCATTTCATAGGCTTCCGCCAGTTTTGCATTCCCTTTGATTTCTCCGGGAGCACCTACGCCGCACGCACAAACTTTTCCTGCAAAGCGCGCTTTTTCAAAGCAGGCAATCCAGCCTTTTAATCCGTGGACAGCGCCTTCATCCACATCCGGCTCATCTTCCGCCGCGGCGGTCAGAAGATACACGTCCCGGAATTTGTAATCTTTCGGGAACAAGGAATTGGCACGGTCGATCATGGTCTTCATCTGTCCGCTGTAGTAAATGGGCGTCGCCCAAACCACCACGTCCGCCTCCAGCATTTTGTCCGTAATGGCATTCGCATCGTCTTTGATTACGCAATGACCGGTCTGCTGACAGGCAAGGCAGCCTTTGCAAAACGCAATCGTTTTATTTTTCAGGGAAACCAGTTCCACTTCATTGCCCGCCGCTTTTGCACCGTCCGCAAACGCCTCCGCCAGCTTTTCCGAGTTGCTGTTGCCTCTTATGCTTGTGCTGATAACCAATACTTTTTTAGCCATAGTGATTCCTCCGTTTGTTTTCATCTCTGTACTCTGATTCTATGCGTGATATGTTCTGATTATATTCGTTAAAGCCTTCTCTAAGTCAAGAGGTATGCCGTTACTGCCCGACTGCTTCTATTTTCACTTTTCCCTTTATGTTCCGAATCTGTTCCGTTCCGCTTACCGC
>CAJODT010000082.1:0-7765 GCA_905233365.1 uncultured Succiniclasticum sp. | reverse complement strand
TTGGGAGGCTGGAAGATTTTTTCGTTGTTGCTGTAATTCTCCACAGCAACAGTTAACGGCAGCTGCGCATAGAATGACCGGGACACGGAAGTATCGTTCAGCGCAAATACAATTTCTTTACCATTTGCAACCACTTTAATTTTCAGGTTTGTGTCAGGCATAGCAGTTCCTTTTTCTCCATTATCTTTCTTTTCCGCAGCTTCCTTTTTCACCGCACCTGATGTATCTTCCGCTTTTTGCGGCACAGACGCGCTTCCAATATTGTTCACCGTTTTTGTGCCTGCGGACGCGCAGCCTGCAAACATCACGCCCATTAACAACTGCCAGACTTTTCTGTGTTTCATAGTGTTAGCCTGCTTTCTGTTATTGTTTATGTTAATATATCACAATTTCAAGTAAAAAATAAAGGAGACGCTGATTAAATGAGTTTGTGCGATGACCGAGGGCTTTTTGCGACTGACAAGGAAATGGCCCGAGGGCGCAGCCTAAGCAGAGAGCCGCAAGCTATGCTTGCGTGCGAATCGCTTATACAGAGGAGTAGCTGCGTTGAAGGACATTGACGCATTTAGTCACAAAAAGCATCGGTCAGCGTGCAGACGAATTAATCAGCGTTTCCTGAAGTTCCTGCTAAAACACAGGAGCTTTGTCTGCTGTCAGAACCTTCCCTGTTTTCTGCAGCAGGTTCCCGTCTGACAGTTCTTCAGTAAATAATCTCTGCTGTTTTACGTTCGGAGTATAAATTCCAGAACTCTTCCGCAATGCGCTTCGGCGCAAAATGTTCATTAGAACCGATGACACCTGTTACCTGGACGGTTCCAATGTAAATACCCTTTGCCAGCAGCACCGGTGAAAGCGCCTGTACCATGGCGCGCAACGCAGCTTTGTCCATGGAAAGAGGCAGATATTCCGCATACGGCTGCAACGCAAGCCCGCCGCCGGTAACAAGGATTGCTCCGTTCTTCTTTGCGAATGCCTCCGTATCCAGCAGGTGAACGGTATTGTAAGCGCCTATAACATCGGCGCGGTAACGGTCTGCCATCGTCTTCGCGTTCATTTCGCAGTCTGCGTCCGGCACGGTAATGCCAACGTTGTAAAAGACCGCGTCCGGCGTTCCGTAGGTTTCAACAACCTGCCCGAACTGTTTGGCAAAATCATCCGTATCCGTTACGTCCGCCTTCTGCGCAAAGGCTTCCATCCCCTTGGCAGTAAAATCTGCCACATACTCATTCAGCCGTTTTTCATTTCTCGCCATCAGCACAACGCGGAAACCGTTCTCCGCAAACTTTTCCGCAACACCGTTTCCCAGTCCTTTTCCTGCGCCAATCACTACCAGTAATTTTTTCATTTCGTTTACCTCATCTTTCTTGGTTTTATCCAACTCTCCGTTTTTTACTATTTATTCACGTTATCCGGAACAGTGCCCAGCTTTTTGATGTCGCGGCCATCCCGGTTTCCGTGAATTGTTATTTTCGCAAGTTCTGTGTTCAGAGCGGCGTACTCGTCCGCCGTCAGTTCTACGTCGGCAGCGCCTAAGTTCTCGATAATTCTTTCTTCTTTGCGCATGCCCGGAATCGGCACGATAAAATCACCGCCGGCTAATACCCAGGCCAGTCCAATCTGCGCAGGAGTACAGCCTTTCTGCTCCGCAAAACGCCTTACCAGTGCCAGCAACGGCGCATTGGCCTCCATGTTTTCCTTGTTGAACCTGGTAATGACACGACGCACGTCGTTGCCCTTAAATTCCATGTCACTGGAATACTTCCCACTCAAAAAACCGTTGCCCATAGGGGAAAAAGCTACGAAGCCGATATTGTTTTCCCGGCAGAACGGGAGTACATCCTTTTCCCATTTTCGTTCCATCATGGAGTATTCGCTCTGGATTGCTGTAATCGGGGTTACGGCATGAGCTTTTTTTATCTGCTCCAACGTAGCGGAGGACTGCCCCCACGCCCGGATCTTGCCCTCTCTGATCAGCTTGCCCATCACTTCCGCGACCTGTTCTTCCGTGCCTTCGTCCATCTGGTGTTCCGTATACAGGTCAATATAATCTGTCTGCAGGCGGCGCAGCGAACCTTCAATATCCTTGCGGATTCCTGCTTCGCTGAGTTTACCTTCCGGCATATCCTGACCCGGCAGCGGCAACGGCCAGAACTTATCGGAGATGATTACCTTATCCCTCGGCAATTCTTTCAGCGCTTTTCCAACGAATTCCTCATTTTTAAAATACGAATACATTTCCGCTGTGTCAAAAAATGTGCAGCCCATTTCAAAGGCTTTATGCACCAGCCGGATGCCTTCCGCTTCCGTCGGTCCTTCGCCATACGCATGGGTAAAGCCCATACATCCCATCCCGATAGCAGAAACTTCCAAATCACGCAGCATACGTTTTTTCATTTCATTTTCCTCCGTCAGTACGTGTTCGATTTCCTAAATTATATCCGCCTTTTTCTTGACGGGGAAGATACCGCTATGCTAACATTGTGTTAAGTATAGATTAACGCGTCGAGGTGATTCCAATGCTGAATCCTTATATCCTGACATTTGTTAAAGTGGCTGACTGCGGCAGTTTTTCCGCTGCGTGCGAATCACTGTTTCTTTCTAAAGTTTCTGTCATGAACCAGATCAATGCGCTGGAAAAAACCGTAGGCGTGCCCCTCTTCCAACGCACGCACCAGGGCGTCCGGCTGACAGACGCAGGCAAATCATTTTATAAGAATTGCATAAAAATAATGCGCCTGTCCGACAATGCCCTGCAGGAAGCGCGCCAGGCCGGCGGCGCAAACCGGCAGATCATCCGTATCGGCGCCTCCATGATGCGTCCCTGTAACGACTTGATAGAAACGCTGGACGCAGGCGGGAACGCAAATGCGGAATACATCTTCCATATCGTTCCGTTCAATGACGAAGCTGACAGCCTGAATACCATGCTGAAAAGTCTGGGCGACAAAATTGACTGCTTCGTCTCCCCTTGCGGCTCCATGGAACTGCTGATGAATTACAGCTTCCTGCCAGTCTCAACCTGCCGCTGCGCGATTGCCATGTCCCGCAAGAATCCGCTGGCAAAGCTGGAAAAACTGAAGTTAAACGACCTGCATGGACAGACGCTTCTGTTGCTGAAAAGAGGCAACTCCTATGTGCTGGATGCCCTGCGCGATGATATTATCCAAAATCACCCGTCTATCCAAATTGCAGATGCTGAAACGTATTATGACATTTCCTCTTTCAACCTGTGCGAACAAAACGGGTATATGATGGAAACACTGGAAATCTGGTCGGGTCTTCACCCTTCTTTAAAAACAACGCCGGTAGACTGGAAATATGAAATGCCCTATGGCATCATCTACGCAAAACATCCTTCAGAAAAAGTTAGACGCTTCATTGCCGCTGTTGCCGCAAAGTTGGAGAATAAAGCGACAGTGCCTCATACCTGATTTTCACAAAAATTTATATTTAATAATAATCTGCAGCTCCCCTTTAAGACGTAAAAGAAAAATCGGCATCCTTTCGGATGCCGATAATGGGCCTATTTCGTTACAGCCCAATCAGATGTCTATTTCTATTTTGCGTAGCCAATCTCCTTCAGCCATTTTTCCACTTCAGACTTCACCGCTTTCGGATCGTCCTGGGACATACGGCCCGGAAGGCCCAGCCCTTTGTTCAGGACTGTTGCGCCTTTGGCGTGATCGGCAATGCGGCTTTCCTTGCCGGTCATATAGCTGCCTGCGCTGGTGCAGAACGGAATGATGGTCTTTCCGTTAAAGTCGTTGTTTTCCAAAAAAGTGTATACGGCCATGGGCAGGTCGCTCCACCAGATGGGATAACCTAAAAATACCGTGTTGTAGTCTTTCAGGTTTTCCGGCTTGCCCACTATTGCCGGACGGGCATTATCCTGCTGTTCTTTTTTGGCGATATCCGTCGTTTCACGGTATGCGTGAGGATACGCTTTTACCGTTTTTATTTCAAATTTATCTGCGCCGGTGATTTCCGCAATGGCATCCGCAACCACCGCCGTATTGCCTTTGGTGATTACACCCACGCCGTACTCTTCACCCGTTCGGGAGAAGTATGCGACTAAAATTTTCCTGCCCCCTGCTGAAGGAGCCGAAGCCGCTTCCGCTTTTTTCGTTTCCGCCGCTGCCGGTTTTGCCGACGGCTTTTCCGCTTTCTTTTCACTGCCGCAACCGCCGGCGAACGCAGCTAACAGAAAAACCGCAGTCAGGAAAAATAAAACCCGTTTCATTATAATTACCCCCTCGTTTTTAAACTAGTAATTCAAAACTGTTTTGCAGCCTGTCTGTTGCAAGCTTTACTTACGTTGCTTTCAGCATGCTGCTGCAACGCTCTTTTACGCTTATTCCACTTCAATCAGTTCGTATTGGGGGTTGCCCATCTTCTGTTTCTGCATGGCAGTGAGCTGATGCAGACCGTGACGGCTGGTGATGCGTTCCACCAAATCCTTCTGGTCGCCTTCCGGTTTGGTGAAGACCATGTCGCAGCAGGCCTGATCAATGGCCAGAATATCTGTGGAAGCGCAGATGCCGATATCCGCAATGGTAGGTTCTTCCGCTGCCACGCCGGCGCAGTCGCAGTCCACCGACATACGGCGCATTACATTCAGGAACACGATGTGTTTGCCGAAATAATCACAGGTCGCCTTAGCGGAATCCGCCATAGTTTCCATAAACTGTTCTTTCATAGGCCATTCTTCAAAATTGGCCGGCATGTCGTCCACTACCAGATGCACTTCCCGTTTGCCGACCTGTCCGGAAGCGCAGCCGATGGCAATATTTTTCATGGAACCGCCAAAGCCGCCCATGGCATGTCCTTTAAAATGTGTCAGCACGATCAGGGAATCGTAGTTGGTGAGATGACCGCCCATATGCACTTCCTTCAACCGTAATCCATTGCGCACCGGCAGGGCCACATCTCCTTCTTCATCCAGAATATCCACCGGGCAGAAGGTCCAGCCGTTCACTTTCAGCGTGTCCCGATGATCTTCCGTAGTGTAACGGTCACCCGGATACAACGTGTTCGTTTCCACGATAGCGCTGTCGGGAACCGTAGCCTGGAACGCCTGCACCATATCCCGGGGCAAGATGTTGGGACCATGCTTTTCGCCGGTGTGCAGCTTGATAGCTACTTTGCCGTAAATATTTTCATTCACTAAATTGTAAAGCTTAATTAAATGTTCCGCGTCAATCGAACGGGTAAAATAAACCTTTGCTTTCGTTCCGGGCGCTCCTGCGTCCACACGTTTGCTTCCTACAACCGGTGCCTGTTTGAATTCTGTCATGATGGTCTCCTTTCTTGCTCCGGACGCTCCTGCGTCCAGCAACCTGCCTTCCTGGCATGTTTAAAAAAGAATACAAACTTCCATAGTATAGTTATAACCTATCTTCTTCAGAATGTACAATGCCTGTTTTGCAGCACTGCTATAACCAAAAAGCATAGCAAAGAACCAACGGAGCGTTCTGCCGTTTTCTGCTGAATTTATTTTTACTTTTACCCCAGATGCAACGTACGTTTTATAAATCCTGCCTCGCCCGCTTCCGCAGAAAGAGATTTTTTCGCCCAGGCTGCGACTGCATCCCCGGATTCTGCCGCTTCAGCGCCGTGAATCGGCAGGCCTTCCAGTACCAAAGCGCCGGGAGCCGTCTTTTTAATTTGGCTCACACTGCCGCCCATGCGGCTGCCTTCGTGAGAACAGAAAGGCACGATTTTTTTGCCTGCAAAATTAAAGTGTTCCAGGAAGGTGTACACGCCCATAGGCATGGTGCCCCACCAGCAGGGGTAGCCTAAAAAGATAACGTCATACGCGTCGATGCTCTCCGGCATTTTTTTCAGTTCCGGACGGGCTTTGACCCGCAATTCCTCTTTCGCCACTTCCGTGCACTCGGTGTAATCAACGGGATATTCTTTCACCGTTTCAATTTCAAACAAATCCCCGCCTACGGTTTTCTGGATCATCTCTGCCACGATTTCCGTGTTGCCTTTCGCCAGATTTTTAATGCTTCCGTTCCAGTAATTCTGCCCTTTGCGGGAATAATATGCAATTAAAATGTTAGCCATAATGAATATGCTCCTTTCTTCCGCGCCTCTCTAATTCTTTTTCGTATAAACGCAACAATATCCGTTCGAAACTTTCACTCTATCATCTTCACAATTCTTGCCGGATTTCCTACTACTACCGCATTGTCCGGCACATCTTTTGTCACGATAGATCCTGTTCCAACAATAGCGTTTTCCCCAATGGTAACGCCGGGCAAAATGCTGACCCGCGCGCCGATCCACGCATTTTTCCTGATGCGGATTTCTTTTGTCATGATTGTGCGAATGTTTTTCGGTTCGTGATTGACGGTCAGAAGCGCCACCTCAGGCCCCAGCATCACACCGTCTTCAAGGGTGATCGTTCCCACCGACATCACTGTCAGTCCGTGATTAGCAAATACGTTTTTGCCCAAATGGACACAATTCGCGCAGTCAATCTGAAACGGTGGCGTGATGAAAGACCCTTCCGGCAAATTCCCATTAAACAGTTCTTTTTCCAACTCCGTGATCCGTTCTGTTTCGTAAGGATCCGAATCGCTGATTTCGTGACATAAATGACGGCAGCGCATGATTTCCGTCCAGACTTCCTGCCGGTATTTTGGATCCCGTATATCATAGGCTTTTCCGTTGCGCAAATCTTCAAATACGCTCATTGTTCTTTACCTTCTTTCTTAATCAAAATGCTCCCGTTTTAATATGCGGCACATAGGGCGCTTCCAGCGCTTTGATTTCTTCTTCGTCCAGTTTAATATCAAGAGCGGAAACCGCTTCTACAACGTGCTGCACACAGGTTGTTCCCACGATCGGCGCAGTAATGTAAGGTTTAGACAACATCCACGCCAGTGCTTCCTGGGCCATGGTGCGACCGTGGGCTTTCGCTATTTTTTCCAGATTGTCCACCACCACTTTATCTACACCATTTGTAGCATTCCATACCATAGGGGAAACCTCATCAATCTTGTTCCGTCCCGTCTCCGTTCCCCAGGGATGTGCACAGCGACCGCCGGCCAGCGGGCTCCAGGGAACCACCGCCATCTTCCGGTCCTGACACAAAGGCATGATTTCCCGTTCTTCTTCCCGGTAAATCAAATTGTATTGGGGTTGAAGGGAAACAAATTTCGTCCAATGATTGCGCTCCGCAATACACTGCAGGCGTTCCAGTTGCCAGGCAAAAATGGTAGATGCGCCGATGTACCTCGCCTTGCCACTCTTTACTACGTCGTGCAGCGCTTCCATGATTTCTTCCATGGGTGTGTTGGGATCCAGACGGTGGATCTGATACACATCCACATAATCCATGCCCAGACGTTCCAGGCTGTGGTCGATTTCTGTCATGATATTTTTACGGGACAGGCCGCCGCCGTTAGGACGACCCGTACGCATTTCGAAATTGACTTTCGTGGCCACTACGATTTCGTCCCGGTTCAAACCGAATTCTTTAATATAACGTCCGGTGATTTCTTCGCTGGAACCCATTTGATAAACATTGGCTGTATCGAAATAGTTGATACCCAGATCAATTGCTTTTTTGAAAATATCCTTGCCTTCTTCATAGTCTTTTGCCCAGGGGAAAACGCCGTTTTCTTTTCCGGGTTTGCCAAAGCTCATCATACCCAGACAAATGCGGGAAACGTCCATCCCTGTATTACCGAATTTTACATACTGCATTGTGTGTGCCTCCTTTTGAGCATTCTTAAATCAGATTTTTCGTCGACCG
>CAJODT010000081.1 GCA_905233365.1 uncultured Succiniclasticum sp. | reverse complement strand
TCAGCAATTTCCGTCAGGCGGATGGCTTTTCCGTCCTTGTTGGCCACAATGATCTGCTTAAAATCATCAATCGTATTCATTTTTCCTATGGTACGCACGGTAATCGTGTTATTGTTGTCACGTACCTTACCGCCAGGCGTGTTGATGTTGGCATTATTGACCTTTGTCAGCACGGTCTGGAAGGAAATATCATATTGTTTCAGTTTTTCTGATTTGACATGGACTTTGATGGCACGGTCAGCTGCGCCATATACCGAAACGTCGGCCACACCTTCCAGCATTTGCAACCCGTCGATAACCACATCGTTAAGGATACGGCGGATTTCCCCGGGGCTGCGTTTATCGGAAGAAAAGGCATAGGTAGCAATAGCCTGGGACGCCATATCGAACCGCTGTACTACCGGTTCATCAATATCAGCAGGCAGGCGGCGGCGCACACCGGCGACCTTTTCACGCACCTCGCTGGCCATCTGCCGCGGATCTGTACCGATTTCAAACTCCAGTACCGTCTGGGAATAGCCTTCCCGGATGGTAGAAGTAATGGTTTTGATACCGGAAACCTGGCTGACCCTGTTTTCAATGGGTTTGGTAACCAGGGTTTCCATTTCTTCCGGCGCCGTGCCTTCATAGGTTACGGTAACGCCTACCATGGGTAAATCTACGTCCGGATACAGGTCTACGCCCAGACCCGGGTAGGATCGGATACCGAAGACGATCAGCACCAGAATGAACATGGTGGTAAAGACCGGCCGTTTTATAAATGTTTCAATCATTCCTTTTCCGTACCCTTCTCTGAAACCTTAACAGCAATGCCTTCCCGGACTTTGTTCAGACCGCCGGTAATGATGTAATCCTTTTCGGTAATACCGTGCAGCACTTCAACCAGGTTTTCCCCAATATATCCGGTAGTCAGTATTTTGCGCACTGCCTTGCCGTCTTCAATGGCATAACAGGTACGCTGATCATCCCGCATGGAAATCGCGGTCATAGGAATCGTCAGAACATTATTTTTAGGAATGGCCGTAATCAGCGCTTCCGCATATACGCCGCCGCGCAGGCGGTTATCCCGGTTATCTACCACCACTTCCGCCTCAAAGGTACGGGAAGGCTGCACCGCCACCGGGCTGATCCGAATGATGGTGCCCTCCACTTTTTTATTTTCCCCGCTCATGGAAGGAATAGTGAATTCAACTTTTCCGCCCACAGCCACACTGCTGACATAGCCTTCCGGAATATCAATCTTTGCTGATAATACGGAAATATCCGCAATATTGAACAAGGCCGTACCCACTTTGGCGTAATAGCCTTCCTGATAATACCGTTTCTGGATCACGCCGGCCCGGGGCGTAGTTACTGTCGTTCCGCCCAGATCCGACTCTGCGGAAGCCAGACTGCCTTTGGCCGCATCCAGCTTGCCTCTGGCGTTTTCTAAAGCAAAACGCATGTTATCCAGCGCCTCTTTAGAAACCGCACCCTTTTCATACAGGGCTTCATAGCGCTTAACGTCCATCTGCGCTTTTTCGAAATTTGTTTTTGCGTCCAGATAGGATCCTCTCGCGTTCATCAGCCCGGCTGCCGTGTCTACCTGCTCCAGCACAACTAATGCCTGCCCCGCCTCGACAGCCTGTCCTTCCTGCACCAGGACTTTCTCAATACGTCCGTCCACCTTGGCGGCTACATCTGCCTGCCAGATGGGATCCAGCGTACCGGAAAAACGGAATTTGGGTATGATCGTTTCCCGCTTCGGATAGGCAGCCATAATGACAGCCGTACGCCCCTGGTTACTCTTATTCGCCTGCTCATTCCGGGCCATAATATTCGAGATGACACGGAATGCCACGACACCCAGAATAATAACTACCGCAATGATAAGAATACGTAATCTTTTGTCCTGAAAATTCATGATGACGCCTGCTTTCTCCGCCCAGACAGCTGTATTTTTCGCTGCGTATTTTTTGCACAATAATAGACACAAATCCGGCCGCTTACAGATAACTCCGCACCTCTCCCGGTTTCAGAAAAAGCTTTTGCTTTCCTCTTTTCCCCGGATTTACGGATCTGCAACATTTCCAACCGTGTACAGGGACCCTGGGTCTCTATTTCACTAAAAAAACTGATCAACTCCTGCCAGGTTCCATAAAACTCTGTTTCCCAGAGAAACCTGCTTACCTTGTTTCCGCTTTTATCAGAATCAGCAGAACCATCAGGTATCCGTTTCAATTTTTGAACCGTTATGCCATGCAGGCCGGCCAGACGATAAATCCTCTGCACTTCTTCCTCCGGATCCATCTCTTCCGGCACCTGTGCCCGGAGCTTTTGCAACAGTTCTTTCTGCTGCGCCTGCTTCTGCACTCTGTTTTGATCCTCCGTGAACTGACGGTACAGGACAATCTCCTTCCGCATAAAATTCGTCTGCTCAGTTATTTGCCGCACACGACTCTCCAGCGGACCTGAAATTCCCGTTACCGTACCGGTCAAGAGAATCACGGAAAGCAACAGCCAGCAGGCATTTTTGCTGTTTTCAGTCATACTCTTTTTCAGAAAACACAATTTTTCAGTTTTCATAAGAGACAACAACGGCTGTTTCATGGCATCCCCTCCTCCCGCACCGGAGCAAGCTCTGCCAGCAAAAGAAAGGAAAGAACCTTTTTACCCTTGTCTCCATTGGTTTTTAATTCTATCCGTCTGGTTCCGCTTTCCACAAGCCGAACTTTCGAAAACGCTTCCGACCGTTCCAGTTTTTCCAGAAATTTTGTAATCTGTTCTAAATGTAACGCACACCCCTTAATTTCCAACTGCCCGGCCTTCGTTTGTTTCTGTTGCAACCCTTCCAGCCAGCACCCTTCCGGAATCGTCTTTCCTATCGTCTGAAGCGCCGAAGCCCATACAATTTCTGTCCGGCTGATATGTTGCAACTTCTGCTGATATTGTCTGATTCGGTAATCCGCCTTTTTGCTTTCCTCATAAGTTGCTTTTACTGAATGATACGGTATAAGCTCCTGTTCAGCTTCCACCCATGCACTTTTTGCACGTTGCCAGCTAATACCGCCCCGAACTGCCAAAAATCCTGATAAAAGCAGGCACAAAACTGCAGCAGCCTGATAACTCCGCTTCAGTATAACCTCTTTCCCTGAGGCAACAGGAAGCAGATTAACCGGTAGTGCCGCCTGTTTCGGTCCAATAGCAGAAACTTCTTCCAACTTCGCTTTTAAAAAACCGGCAAACTGCCGCAACGCCTCAATTTTCTCCAAGGATATCGCTATCAGCAAAAAATCCTGTAATTTTGCTTCCTCTGCTGGCTGCCATTTTGCAGACAAATCTGTTGCAACAGTCACTCTGCTTTCCTGAACGAGTCCAAAATTCACCGAATCCGGCCAGGACAATAAAACTGCCTGATAGGTTCCCGGTTCAAAAGGAACGTATTGACTTCCTTCCCAGCGAACCCAATTACGCCGCTCTTCTGCAGTCATAACGGGCAGTTTAACTGTCTGCAGATAAACCTGCTCAGAATCTAAAACGATCCTGCAGCGTCTGATCGGTATCTTTTCTTCCTGCAGGATCGCCTGCAGCCACCCGGCCATTTCTTCTGTATGATTGAAGAAATTAAAATTCTGAAAGGTTTTGGGCAGTTCATACTCCGGCGATTTTCTTCCCTGGCAAATCCTGACGCTGGTTCCCGTAATTATCAGCACGACCAGTTTGCCAAAAAGCCCGTCCTTTAAAAACTTTATGATATTCATCCTGATACAGCCTCCGTTCATAAAAACAAAGACCAGTACCAGTCAAGGATACGGGAAGAATAAAAGAAACTCAGAACAGCGCCGGCACTGAGGCAGGGACCAAAGGGAATCCTGCTCTTCATGTCAGCCTTGTGCATCACACACAACAGCAATGCTGCCGCCCCGCCAATCAGGAAGGCCAGATATAAGGTCACAAATATGCCGGGAAAGCCTGTCCATATTCCTAATACGCCGGCAAATTTTACATCCCCAAACCCCATTCCGCCTTTACTGAGTACATAGACCAGACCAAGCAGACCGCTGCCGGCAAGAGCACCGGGAAGAGATTTCTGCCACACTCCTCCGCCAGCGCCCGCATACAGCAGTCCGGCGATCAACAGTAAAAGAAGAACCTCATCCAAAATAATCTGCTGCCGGAGATCAATGTAGGTCTCAACCAACAGGCCAAAAATAAAAAATAAAACTAAAAAATAACTCAACACTTGAATTTTCACGGTAACTCTCCTTAAAACAAATACTATTGTTTTCCTGTCCATTGCCGTGAAAAGAAAATCTGGCTTAATGCGAAGCCTTAACCGCTTCCATTTTATTGTAGAAACTGGCATACGCATACATAGTAATTATATCACTGAATTATACTGATGTATAGTTCTATTCGCAATAAGAGGGCGATTTTACCAATTTTTCACAAAAGTGACTAAAGACATAATTGCTCACTCACACGCAATATAACAGCCTTTCACTTGAAAATAGCAGCCCCGCAAGCACAAAAAAGTGGTAACCCGTACGAGTTACCACATAACGCAGGACATGAGGGGGGCCCTGACTCAATTTTCATAATAAATAACAATTTAATAAAATGTTATATGCTGTTACCAGTCCAGATCTTCCGCTTCCTGGCGTCCTCTGCCAGTGAGGGAGTCCAGCAGGATACGCTGTTCGATGTGGGCCGCCAGCTTCTTGGTGAACTTGACGGTATCAGGATTTACGGACATGCTGTCGATACCGCTCTTGATCAGGAACTCGCAGAATTCCGGATATACGGACGGCGCCTGGCCGCAGATGGAAACGGTTTTGCCTGCCTTGTGAGCCACTTCAATCAAATGACGTACCGCGCGGCGTACTGCCAGGTTCCGTTCGTCATAAATATGGGAAACGGTATCGTTATCACGGTCGCAGCCCAGGATCAGCATGGTCAGGTCGTTGGAACCGATGGAATAACCATCTACGAATTCGTTGAACTGATCGGCCAGAATAATGTTGGACGGAATTTCAGCCATCAGCCAGACTTTGAAATCCTTGCCCCGGGCCAGGCCCTGCTCTGCCATAATCGTCGTCACCTTGCGGGCTTCGTCAATGTTGCGGCAGAACGGAATCATCACGTTCAGGTTCTTTAAGCCGAACTCTTCGCGAACCTTGCGTACAGCCTGGCATTCCAGCTTGAAGCCTTCAATATATTTCGGATCATAGTAACGGGACGCGCCGCGCCAGCCTAACAGTGCAGAAGGTTCATGCGGTTCGAACTCCTCGCCGCCTTTCAGATCGCGGTACTCGCTGGATTTGAAATCGCTGAAACGAAGAGTTACCGGACGCGGAGCCATAGCCTGGCAAACCTGACGGATGCCTTCCGCCAGCTGATCTACCACTTTTTCCGGATGACCGGTCTTAATCAGATACAGCGGATGTTCGTGGATATATGTGGTCCAGATAAATTCTTCGCGCATAAGGCCGATGCCGTCGCAAGGCAGGGACGCGTATTTTTCTGCCAGCTCCGGATCGCCCAGGTTCATATAAATTTTAGTGCCGGTCGGCGGGAAGAATTCTGCAGTTACGGTTGCACCAGCAGCAGGCGCCGCAGCAGCCGGTTTTGCATCTTCCAGGATACCTTCATATACAACCCCGTGGGTCGCGTCAACGGTAATATCCGCACCGTTCGGAATAGAAGCCGTAGCAGCAGCGCCGCGGCTCTTGCAGCCAACAATACAGGGAATACCCAGTTCGCGGCTGACAATGGAAGCGTGGCAGGTCATACCGCCACTGTCCGTTACGATAGCTTTGGCTTTCTTCATGGCAGGAACCCAGTCAGGCGCTGTCATTTCCGTAACCAGAATTTCGCCCTGCTTAAATTCATCGATCATGGACGGATCCAAAATTACGTGCGCTTTGCCGGAAACCTGGCCGGGACTTGCCGGCGCGCCTTTAACGATAACCTTCCTGTCCGTAGTAACCGCTCCCTTCTCTTCTGCCTTGGCAGCTTCTTTCGCCTTGCGGCGGCTCCATACCGTTTCCGGACGGGCCTGCAGGATCCAGATCTTGCCGTCCCGTTCGTCAATTCCCCATTCCATATCCATATAGCAGCCGTAATGCTTTTCAATCTTAATCGCATAACCGGCCAGTTCTTTAATCTGTTCATCCGTCAGCTTTTGAGCTTCCCCTTCTTCCTTCGGAACGGGAACTTCTTCCACGTCGCCGCCCGGTTTACGGATCAGTTTGATTTCCTGGGGATTCACAGTCTTTTCCAAAATTTCCAGTTTGTCTTTGGAAACCAGATAATCATCCGGAGTCACGGTCCCCTGTACCACATATTCGCCCAAACCGTAAGCGCCTTCAATCAGTACATTCTTGTCTTCCCCGTTGGCTACGTTAACGGTAAACATAACGCCGGCAGCTTTGGAATATACCATCATCTGGATAACCGCAGAAAGCGCTACATCCAGATGGTCAAAGCCCTGCTTTTCGCGGTAATACACCGCGCGGTCGGTAAAGCAGGAAGCATAACATTCCTTAACTTTTTTAATAATCATCTTGGCGCCCTGGACATTCAGATACGTATCCTGCTGGCCTGCAAAGCTGGCGTCTGGCAGATCTTCCGCAGTCGCGCTGGACCGGACCGCAACATAAGGCTCTTTTTCACCGACTTTTTTGCCCAATTCCTTATAGGCTTTGGAAATGGCGTCCTGCAAATCCTTGGGCATCTCCTCGTCCATGATGGCCTTGCGCAGTTTGGCGCTGATGTCCCGGAGCTGTGCCGTATTTTCCACGTCAGTGATCTGTGCGATCAGAGCAGCCATCTTTTCTTTCAGGCCGGTCTTCTCAATAAAATAACGGTAGGCATATGCGGTGGTCGCATACCCATAGGGCACGGGAACATCGGTTTTGGCTGTCATTTCTCCCAGAGAGGAGGATTTGCCACCAACAATCGCTACGTCTTTGCGCTCCATCTGCTCGAACCACAACAAATACTCTTTTTCTTTCTCCATAATGTCCGCTCCTTCTTTAAAAATATTTATTGTACACACGAAAAGAAAGTATATCCCTATTTAGTATATACTATACCACTTATTAGAGAGACATTCAAGGATATTTCTGTGAAATTTTACCTGAAACAGCTGCATCAGCAGTTCTTACAAGTGGTACATAAAACGGGGACGGGTCACAAGAGCTACTGGTTCCAAATGCTATTGGTTGCAATTCTAAAACAAAACGCCGGCAGCTTCCTTTCCCCGTAACACATATAGCAGGGAACTTTACGGACAACTGCCGGCACCAAATTCAATTTATTTTTTTAAATCATCAACACTCACATTACAAGTTTGGAAAGATCACCTACACTGTTACAATATCTTTAATCTGGCACAGCAGGGACAAGCGGTTATTCTTCACTGCCTCATCCTTATCCATAACCATCACGTCGTCAAAGAATTTGTTCACCGGTGCGTTCAGCTCGCTCAAAATGTTCAGAGCCCCTGTATAATCACAGCGGACCGTCAGCGGGATCATATCGGTATCCAGCTTCCTGACCACAGCATACAGAGCCTTCTCCGCCTCTACCTTAAACAGGCTCTCATTCACTGGCAAAACAGTTTCCGCCTTGCTGCTGAGGTTATTCACACGAGTTGCAGCCTGGATCATATCCGCAGCTTTGTCCCCTGCAACATATTCATTCAGCGCCTGCGCGCGCAAATACAGATCGTACAGATCGTTATTGCGTTCTTCCGCCAGCACGGCATCAATCACATCGTAACGAATTTTCTGATCCAGCAGCAGATTGCGGAAACGCAGCCGGATAAACTCAATGATCTGCGTTGCCAGCTCTTTCACCTCTTCCATTGGAACCTTCAGCAGCAGAATGGAAGCCCCCACAACCTTGGCCATGTCCATATGCTTCTGGCTGTCCAGCAGGATATTGATAATGCCCAGAGCCTGACGGCGCAGCGCGAACGGATCCTGGGAACCGGTCGGCGC
>CAJODT010000080.1 GCA_905233365.1 uncultured Succiniclasticum sp. | reverse complement strand
AACAGTAATCTGGGGATGGATGTTTCTGTGAAACTTGGACAGAAGGTTCATCTCTATAACAAATATCTGTATGACCTGTGGCTGAAAGGCGCGGTGCATGTCGCCGGAAGTACGGTCTTCCCAAGGATTGATGGCAGTATTGAAACGGATAAAGGTACTGTAACCTATCTCCGGACCCGCTTTAAAGTGGATAAAGGTTCGGTCAGATGGTCGGAACCGGGAACATTTCTGCCCCGTGTAAAACTGGACGCTAATACTAAGTTCAGCCGCTATCGGATTGCGCTTCAAATTGATGGTCCGTTGAGCAAGGGCAATCTGGACATGAAGCTTCAATCAAATCCGCCTCTGCCGCAGGATTCTATCGTCCGTATGCTTACACTACAGCGTTCTACCGTCGGCAGTGATGACATAACGAATGAAGATATGTATAATCTGCTGATTGCAGGACTGGAGACCGGTTTGCTGGGAGACGTGGAGCATACGATCAGAAGAGCTCTGGGAATTGATGAATTCCGTATATATGTGGGTAAGGTGGACAATGGCGCGGATTTTGACAACCGGATAGTCCGTGAATTGACAAAGGAGGAAAGGGAGCAGTACAATTTCCTGATTGCAAAGAATCTGACAAACCGTTGGAAAATCGGTTATACCAGCAGTTTTGACGGAAGACATGAAAATGTCTATACGCAGTATCAGCTTACGGAGCATATGAATGTTACACTTTCCCAAAATGAGGACCATGAGAGGAGATACAGCGTGGAATATCGTATTACGTTCTGAAATTAAGGGGGTATTATGTTACAGAAATATCTGGAAGAACTGAAAAAAATTAAGCTTCTTTCCCCGGAAGAAGAAAAGGAGTTATGGATTCGGGAAGCAGAAGGCTGTGAGGCCGCGCATCAGAAACTGGTCAGTTCCTATCAGCCGCTGGTTTTTAAAACAGCTGTGCAGTTTCATATGCCAGAAGAGATTACACTGGAACTGATTCAGGAAGGTACGGTCGGTCTTCTGGAAGCTGCAGAAAATTATGATTATTCAAAAGGTGTAGCATTTAGTCTGTATGCGTTTCATCGCATCCGGGGAAGGATGTGCGACTTTCTGAACCGGGAGTTTTCTCATGAAGAACTGTCTTTGGACAGAGAAACTCCTGAAGGCTGGCGCCTGACAGAAGTTTTACCCTCTTCCCAGCTGCTTCCGGAAGAGGTGGCGGAACGTCATGCGGTTTCTGACCGGGTATCCCGGGCAGTGGAACGCCTGCCTCAAAAGGAACGACAGGTCCTGGAGGGCATTTTTCTGGAGAATAAGACGCCTTTCGACTTGGCTGCTGATATCCATGTAACACCGAATCATGTTTATCGCCTGGAAAAAAAGGGAGTCCGAAGGATACGTGGAATGCTGTCCCGTTTTATGAGTGAGTTAAAGAAATGAAATATAAGTTCATTATTATGGATATGAAAATGGCTTGTAAAATTAAAAGAAAAGAAGACATTTCAGGCTTAAAAGCGTGGATAATGAAAGAAAAACAATAAAAAGAGGTAAATTTCATTTTTTTTTGCAAGTTAATTTGCCAAGTTTGTTCAGATTATATATAATCATATGTAAGTTTGGAGGTGAAACTCTATGACTCAGAGCCGGTCTGTCTGCAATCGCATCCGGAATGCGCGGGCCAGCCTGGATAATGCGGAACGCAGCTTTCGCAGTAACCAGGAAGTTCGCGGTGAACTGGATCTGATGCTGGCAGAAGCAGAACTGGATAATCTGCGGCAGAAACGTCCGGGTATTTCCTGGACCCGTCATACACTGGCAGTATGTTTCGCCGTTCTGGTGCTGGCCTCAGGATGTTTGGGCTGGTGGTGGGCTTCTGCGTATGGAGGAAACACGACAAACGCAGCCGGATTGCAGGGGGCGCCGACAGTTTCTGATAAAAAGGATTTGACGGCCGGCGCGGATAAGAAAATACCTGTATCCCGTCAGAACAGTACGACTTCAGCGGTTGCATCTGAGAAAAAAGCTGTTGTCAAAGAAAAACCGGACGCATCAGCTCAGGTTACAGCGCCTAAATTGCAGCATGCCGGAAACAGGGACGCGGGTGTCCGTCTGTCTGCCGGTCAGATGCGTCAGCTGATCCGTTCCGGGAAACAGGAGCTGGAAAATGTACGATGATATATTATGTACATGAACTCTTGCTAAAACCACCGATAGGTGTATAATAAATATAATTGTTGATTGAAAGTTTTAAAAATCCGACTTTACAGGGGGTTATTTGAATTATGAAGCATGCCTGGGGGAAGCAGATCACAATAGGCCTGATGGTTGCCATGGTAGCTGCCAGTCCTGTATTTGCAGAGACGAATCCTACAATGTCTGACACTTTAAAAAGGAAGAAAAAACCTTCCAGTACTACAAGCCAGAAACAGGAACCGGTACAGACACAAGAAGGCGGAACTGCAGGTCCTGTGGTTTCAGGAACGAACAGGCTTAATCTTCCTCCGATGGAAAAACCGACTCCCGGGCAGGATATCCAAGTTCAGAATGGAGCAGAGAGCGAAATTGCTCCTTATCTCAATAAAACACTGACGAAGATAAGTATTGAGGGAAATCAGGAGATTTCTGCTGAAGATATTCAGAAAAAACTGACCAGCATACCGGGTCTGCCTTTGACAGAGGAAGACGTTAACAGCGACCTTCAGGCAATTTATAATATGGGATGGTTTTCTGATCTGTATCCTACATATGAGGCTGTTCCGGAAGGCGTACAGGTAACGTATCATGTATTGGAGAATCCGAATTTTTCCCACCTGGAGGTAACTGGTAACACCAAACTTTCAACAGAGAAAATCCGCAATATTGTCAACCTGCGGCCGGGAAAAATGGTCAATATCCGTGAAGCGACAAGAAAGCTGCAGTATGTGGAAGATCAATATAAAAGAGACGGATATATCCTGGCTCGTATTACAAATGTAAATCTTCTTCCTGATGGGACGCTGGCAGTGGAAATCAATGAAGGTATTGTAGAAGACTTTAAAGTTAAAGGAAATGTTAAAACAAAAGATAAGGTTATTTTACGTGAAATCCGTCTGAAAAAAGGAGAACCCTTTAATTCAACGCTGGCCCGCCGTTCCCTTAACCGTATTCAGAATCTGGGCTTCTTTGAAGATGTGAATATGAAGCTGAATCCGGGACGTGCACCGAATGCTGTTGAAATGGAAATTGATGTTGTGGAACAAAATACGGGTGCCGGCTACAGTGACGCAGATGGATTTATTGGCATGATTACCGTTGGCGACAAGAACCTGCGCGGAACCGGCGACAGCATTATGCTGCGCTGGGAATTTGGCGGCGTGGATAATAAAAACTATGAATTTACTTACACAAAACCTTGGCTGGATAAAAAAGAAACATCTTTGAGCCTGTCTGTCTACGATCTGACTTACGAATATGCGGATTATGACAGAAATGGCGATGAAATTGCCAGATATGACAAGAAACGCAGAGGCCAAGAAATTACCTTTGGCCGTCCCCAGGGAGAATTTATTAAGAATTACATAACCTTAAAGCATCGGGATGACATCTACAAAGGCATGTCTGAAGGCTACGAAACCTCTGTTCAATATTATGAACCCACGTATGACGGGCGTATACCTCCCGGTTCGAATATTCCTGCGACTTCTATGGAGCGTCGTAGGGAAAACTTTGGTACAACAAACAGTATTACGTTTTCCCGTGTATATGACTCCCGCGACAATGTCTTTGATCCCCATGCAGGAAAACGCAATTCCTACACCTTTGAATGGGCGGGCCTTGGCGGAGACTTCAAATTTGAAAAGATCAGCGTAAACTATCGTTACTACCTGAAGATGCGTAAAGACAGAGTACTTGCCTTCGACCTGGCTGCCGGCTATGCCTGGGGCAATATGCCGTTGTCCCAGCGATTCTCGGTAGGCGGTGCCGATACGTTGCGTGGTTATAAGGACGATCAGTTCAGGGGCAACAGCATGCTGCGGGGAACTGTAGAATATCGAATTCCGATTCAGAAAAGAATCCAGGCTGTTCTTTTCTACGATATCGGTTATGCCTGGGATAAAAGAGACCAACATGCTTTTGATTTAGGCTTGATGGAATCCGGCTATGGTGTCGGTCTGCGTATCAATTCTCCGTTAGGCCCGATCAAGCTGGATTATGGTAAAGGAAAACAGCGGAGCCGCTTCCACTTCAGCTTTGGCGGACAGTTCTGATTGCTATGAAGAAAAAATCGGTTTGGCTTCCGGTGTTCCTGTATCTGTTATGGACATGCAGCGTCCTTGCAGCTCCGGTGACCAGGGTGAATGTAAATATCCGCGATGAGTTGGGGAAGACCAGTCCGGTTCTGCTTCACAAAATGGAAGACAGTATGCAGATCGTTGCTGCCCAGCTGTTTAATGGCAGAGACTCGGAGTTTATCGCAGCTGACGTGTCGGATTATGAGCATCTGCTGTCGGAAATTTCTGACCGTGTCATTACCGGATACCAGACAAACCGGGTAGACCTTTCCATAGCACACGAGCAGGAGGGGACGGTTGTAAACCTTCTCTTTGCTGTTGCACCCTGGGCCCAGACTGTGCAGGCAGTTATACGGTTTTCCGGAATCAGTCCGTTCGCGGCGGCGGTTTTGCAGGAAAAAATACCTGTATTGCGGGAACAGCTTCAGCAAACACTGCAGGGGGCTGCTTTAGATGCGACTGACTGGGCAGGCGGTATTTTGCGCGGTCAGGTAAAAAACAGTGTAGAAACGGTATTGCCTGATTTCAGGGCAGCGGTGGATTTGACTACCCGGGATGATCATGCTGCGGTACAAGTGATTATCTATCCGGTAGGGGAGCTGGTACGTACTGTACAGTACAGTATGGTTTCCAAATCGATTCCAAATATCCTGCTTATGAAGTTGAAGTACAAATACGCCGATAAAGCAAAATCCCTGCAGGGCCTGCCGGTTTCCTACATGGAAGCAAATCATGAATTGCTGGCGGAACGGTTATTGCAGGAACTGTCTTCCAGAACCCCAGGTAAAGCGACATCATCTTACACCGAAGATAATAATTCGCCCCGGGGCAGAAACACAGGTAGATATTTCCCTGGAATCCCATGAATATAAAATCTGGTTTGAAGGCTATGGTGATGTAGGAAGAAAAGACCACAACCTGTCCGGGCGTGCCCATATTGGCAAATTTATTTCCCGCAGAGATGAGTTTTTTGCTGAAGCAGGCGTGGATCTGAAGGATGTACGGTGGGATTTCAGTGCTGGCTATGCTTTCCACTATGGTAAAGCTACGCTATCTTATATGCGTCGTGTTCCGGCAGATGGCAATGTGTACCGGTTTGAATATGACATAACGCCGAAATGGCGTTTCCGTTATGAGCATTTCGGAGATACCAAGGAAAACGAGTATGCTGTCCGATATCGGATTCATGAATTCTTAAGCGGGGAATATGTTTATTCTACGAAAAAGTCCTATTTTCGTATTGTAGGAAATCTGTGAAATATTTGTTATAATGTTGAAAGTACCGGTATAGGCTGGTATAATGATATAGTAAAATTTTTATAAGAAAGCAGGTAATTTTTATTATGATGGAAAAATTGCGTAACCCCAAAAATGTTAAGACCATTTCCCTGATTGTTGCGGCAATCTTTGTTATTGGCTGCTTCACGCTGGCAATGAGCGCAGGTGGGTTTGGCAGCAGCGTGGCTTCTGCCGCGGGCAGTGAATCGGCAATCGGCGTAGTGGATTATCAGGTGCTGGTGTCCCAGTATCCGAAACTGGAACAATTGAATACGGAAATGGAAAAGGCGAAAAATGAGGCGCGTTCGGAATTTGACAGTAAGAGCCAGAACATGAATGACCAGCAAAAAGAAGAGTATTACAGACAATTACAGGAACGTTTGCAGGTCAAATTTAAAGAACTGGATGATGCGTTAAGGAAAGATATTGACGAAGTCATCAAAAAGGTTGCAGACAAAAAAGGCTTGAAAGTCGTTGTGGAAAAATCTACCGTAGTTTATGGCGGTACGGATATTACCGACGAAGTAGCAAAATCATTGCAAAGCACCAAGAAATAATATCGCGTGAGATGAGGCTCTGCGTGAGCCTCATTTTCCATTGCTGAAGGAGGAAACGGAATGCGTTGGCTGCTGGTAATCCTCACAGGCCTGGCATTCCTGCTTTCGGCCTGCGGCAAAACAGGGGGCGGGGAAAAAATAGCGGTTGTGAACTGGGATAAAGTACTGGAGGCACATCCGCAGTATGAAAACCTGCACAAAAAGCAAGAGGCATATAACCTGCTGCTGGACAGGCGCAGGGAACAGGAGATCATCGGGAAAACCCAGATGAGCGGGCTGGCAAAACTGCAGCAGTTAAAACAGAACAGCAAGCGGAGTTTCCTGTCTGCTGATTTTATGGCCCGCATGTCAGAAAAGCAAACGGAAGAGCAGGAAAAACTGAAACAGTTGAGCAATCAGATTGCCGATCAGGTTGATAAGGAGCTGGCGGAAGAAGAAAAGAAAATGAACGAGCATTACCGCCTGCAAATTTTTAATTTGCGTTTAAAGCTGGATACGGTCCGGATGATGCCGGAACAGCGTAAAAAGCTGGAAGCGGAGCTGCATGCGGTACAGGCTGCCAGGGATCAGGACAGGATGTTGCTGGCGCAGCACAAGGTTGGTATTGTTACGCAACGCATGCAACCGCATGTGGAAGAGGTACATCGTCAACTGGATGCATATGCACGGCAGTTACAGGCACAGATGCTGGCAGACCTGAAAAAAAGTGCAGAAAAAGATGCTTCTGTCTTCAAAGTTGCACCTGGCGCCCTGAAGGATGTATTGAGTACAGTGGATCAGGAACTGGACAGACAGCAGCAGGATATAGAATCGCTGGAAGCTTCGATAAAGAAAGATATGGAGAGCGCAGTCATAAAGCTGGCAAAGGAACGGCAGTACTCTGTTGTTTTCTATAAATATCACACGAACATTTCGGCAGATGATATAACCGGTGACGTGATTGCAATATTGAAAAAGCAGGCTGATTTGTCCAAAGCGGCAAATAACTTGTCAAAAAAGGTTTCCGGTTCCGATACCCCAAAAGCGAATTAGTTTATTATTAATTATAAAAATGTTTCAGTGTAAAAAAATGATGTAGGAAGGACGATTTAAGGGAATGAAAAAATTATTGGCGTGTATTATGATTGCCTGCGCAATGCTGGCATTTGGCTGCAGCGGACGCAATGCCGCATTTGGCGTAGTGGACATTAAAAAAGTTGAGGCAGAGGCGCCTGCGGTAAAAGCTATTAAAGAAGATCTTCAGAAGAAAGCAAAAGACCTGCAGGACCAGATGCAGAAAGAGACCGAAGGAAAGAGCAGGGAAGAAGCGGAAAAGATCGTACAGGATAAATCTGCCCAGATGCAGGTGGCGTCTTCCGAGGCTCAAGCTAAATTAAAGGCCAGCCTGGAAACTGCTGTGGCAGAGGTTTCCAAAGAAAAGAACCTGAGCGCTGTCCTGATTAAAGACGCGGTTCCCTCCGGCGGTGTGGACGTGACCGACGAAGTTATTAAGAAGATGAAGTAATATGTAATATAGAAAACAGTTAACTTTTTTGCTAATACTTTGAAACGGTTTTTCTCGTATCACCCATAACGGGCGGAGCTTCGTCCGCCCGCTTTTTTCTGTATTCAAAACAGCATAATGAACGGGTACAGAGTTGGTTAGTGTTTTTTTAGCACGAAGGATGAATAGCAGAGGGGTTGTAAGGATTATGGATAAGACGCTGCAGGAACTGGCTGCTTTCTTGCATGGTACGCTGGAAAATGATGATCCCGCGTTGCGTATTACCGGCGTGAACGGTCTGGTGGAAGCAGGACCGACAGATATTTCATTCGCTATTCCGCCATATGTAGAATTCTGCCACAAAAGCCGTGCCGGTGCTATGATACTGTCTCCGGAGGACAGAAAACTGGACCGTCCTGTAATCAGGGTAAGCAATCCGAAGCAGGCTTTTGCGGAACTGTTGGAACTGTTCCGGCCCCAGGAAGAGGTAGAACGTGTTATCAGTCCGCTGGCCTGTGTGGCGGAAGACGCAAAGATAGGCGCGAATGTAGCAATCCAGCCCTTTGCAGTAGTGGAAGCGGGAACCGAGATTGGAGATGGGACCGTGATTTATTCCCATGCTTATATCGGGCGTCATGTGAAAATGGGCAGGGACTGTGTCGTCTACCCGAACGTTACGGTGCGGGAAAATTGCGTTATAGGGGATCGGAACATACTGCAGTCAGGTTGCGTCATCGGCGGTGACGGCTTCGGCTTTGTAACAAACAACGGGAAACATAATAAAGTCCAGCAGACCGGGAATGTGGTGCTGGGAGATGACGTGGAGATTGGCTGCAACTCCTGTATCGACAGGGCGACGGTTGGCAGCACGGTTGTAGGCAATGGAACAAAGCTGGATAACCTGGTGCACCTGGGACACAATGATGTGGTCGGGGAAAACAATCTGTTTGTGGCCATGGTAGGAATTCCCGGCAGCGTAACTATTGGAAACAACAATACCTTTGGCGGGCAGGCCGCTACGGTGGGACATATCACCATCGGCAACAATAATGTGATGGCAGGTCGTTGCGGCGTCATTGGCGACGTGGGGGACAACCAGATACTGGCCGGTTTTCCGCATATGTCTCATGTAGAATGGCTGCGGCAGCAGTCTAAGCTGCGCAAGATCAGCGAGTTAATGAAAACCGTCAAAGTCTTGCAAAAAGAAATTGCAGAGCTGAAAAAAGAAAAGTAGCATGGAGAAAGTATGCTTGCATATTATGTAATGAAGCTGATCAGCAAAATTTTCTGTGTGCTTCCCTGGAGCGTGGGGCTGGCCTTTGGTAACGGTTTGGGAAAGCTGGCGCTGAAGTTTTTTGTGCCGGAATGGCGCATGCGGATGGCAGCGGCCAATGTGCAGGAATGTCTGCATGTTTCACCGGAAGAAGCACAGAAGATTGCTGAAGAGAGCGTGGTCAAGTTTGGCCGCATGGTCATAGAGGTATTGCGTTTCCCCCTGCTGAACAGACAAACGATCCAGTCCGTTGTGAAAACGGACGGCCTGGAGTATCTGGAAGAAGCCTATGCCAGAGGTAAGGGCGCTGTGATGTGCACCGGCCATTTCGGTAACTGGGAACTACTGGGGGCGGATGTTGCCCTGCACGGCTATCCTATGCTGAGTATTGCCAGAAAACAAAATAACGGTGCGATGGATCGCTTTATTAATGAATACAGGGAGATCGTCGGGCAGAAGGTTGCTTACAACCAGGGCAAAGAAGGGGTGCTGGCCATGGGCCGGTATCTTAAAGAAAAACATCTGCTGGGCATTTTGTATGATCAGGATACCGCTCATACGGGTATCAAACTGGACCTGTTCGGTAAAGAAGTGATTACCCCGTCAGGTCCTGCCGTTTTCAGCCGGACCTTTGGCTGCCCGATCCTGCCGATCTTCATGCATTACGATGCGGACGGCAGCTGCCGGGCTAAAATCTATCCGCCTCTTTATGCGGAAAAAACAAAGGATAAGGATAAAGACCTGTATCAGGCAACAAAAAAACTGATAGATATTCTGGAACAGGAAATTCGTGACAACCCGCCTATGTGGTTTTGGGTACATGGTCGCTGGAAGGATAGCAAGGAACGGTTCAAACCGAAAAAATAGAATGTTGAGGGTATGTACATGAAAAAACAGGTAACGCTTGCCGGAGAGGTGAGCTATTCCGGTGCAGGGCTGCAAAAAACGTGAATATGACGTTGAAGCCTGCAAAACCGGATACGGGTATTGTTTTTATACGAACCGACCTGCCAGGACGACCGGAGATTCACGCAAAAGCGGAACTGGTCACATCTACGCTTAAAGCTACTACGCTGAGCGAAAACGGGGCTCAAGTCTTTACTGTGGAGCATCTGTTAGGAGCGCTGTTTGCCATGGGGGTTGACAACTGCCGGATCGAAATGGATTCCCCGGAGCCGCCGGTAACAGATGGCAGCGGCCTTGTATTTGCGCAGATGATACAGAAGGCCGGGCGCATAGAACAGGATGCGGAAAAAAAGTTCCGTGTGATTGACAGGGCCTTTTCCGTATATGACGGAGATAAATTTATAACAATGCAACCTTATGACGGAACGCGTATATCCTTTACCTCTGTCAATCCACACCCCATGCTGGGAACCCAGTATTATGACTTACTGCTGGATGAAGAAACATTCATAAAGGAAATAGCGCCGGCCCGCACCATCGGTTTTATGCGTGAAGTGGAGCAGATGCGGAAGATGGGCCTGGGACTGGGAGGCAATCTGGAAAACGCACTGGTATATGATGACACAAAATGTCTTTCCGTGCCACGCTTTCCGGATGAACTGGTAAGACACAAAATTTTGGATGTATTGGGAGATTTATCCCTTATCGGGCCCTGGAAAGGGCATATTATTGCAGTAAAATCGGGACATTCCTATAACTCGCAGTTAGCAAAACAGATCGTCGCGTACAGGGAGGGTAAAATGGCTATTACACTGGATATTACCGAAATCAAGAAAATTCTGCCGCATAGGTTTCCCATGCTGCTGGTAGACCGGATCCTGGATCTGGAACCCATGAAATGGGCAGTGGGCGTAAAAAACATTACCGACAGCGAATTGCAGTTCCTTGGTCATTTCCCCGGGGAACCTATCATGCCTGGCGTGCTTTTAATTGAAGGCATGGCTCAGGTCGGTGGGGTGGCCTTGCTCTATCCGGAAGAGAACCGGGGTAAAATTGCGGTATATGCAAAGATTGACAAAGTGCGCTTCCACCGTAAGGTCATACCCGGGGATCAGGTCATCACCCGGGCGGAAGTGGTAAAGATTCATGGCAACATGGGCGTGATCCACTGTGAAGGCAAGGTGGATGGGGAACTGGCCTGCGAATGCGATTGCTTCTTCTCGCTGCAGGATAAGATAGTATCAAATTAAACGGTAAAAGGACTAATTTTACACACGAACCCAGAGTTTAAAATTGAACACATTATGAAAAACCGAAAAAAATAAAGAAATAAAGCAAGATTGCACTTTAAATTTAAGATAACTTGCCATAAGAAGAAAATAATATCGAAAACCGGGTAATTTCAAAAGAGAAAAACAGTGCTTTTTGGGGAATATATCTTTTAGAGTACAACTATGGGGGTTATTTAAATAATCTCCGAGGTTGATGCGGCATAAAAAGGTTTTGCAGACAGCGAAAGCTTGCTGAAAAGTCTGGCTGCAGGGGAGTGAGGAAATGGCATCGGTAGTGACACCGTTACAAAAGATTCACGAGACCGCGATTATTGAAAAAGGTGCAGAAATCGGAAAAAACGTAGTAATTGGTCCATATGCGGTAATTAAGCATGACGTGGTACTGGGGGATGGCTGCATTGTTGGTCCGCATGTAGTGATTCATCCGTACACAACGATTGGCAAAGACTGCAAGTTTTTCCCGGGCGCTTCTATCGGCAGTGTTCCACAGGATTTGAAGTTTAAGGGGGAACGCACCTATACGGTCATCGGCGACCGGGGGGTGTTCCGCGAATGTGTTACTGTAAGCCGTGCCTGCGGGGAAGGCAATGAGACCCGTATCGGAAACGACATCCTGATGATGGCCTATACCCATATTGCCCACAACTGTATCGTGGGTAACAGCGTGATCATGTCCAACGTAGCAACACTGGCGGGCCATGTGGTAGTAGAAGACAGGGCTGTCATCGGCGGTCTGGCTGCCGTCCATCAGTTCTGCCGTATCGGACGGAACGCTATGGCTGGTGGTATGAGCCGGATATCCCAGGATATTCCGCCTTTTATGCTGGTGGCAGGAGATCCTGCTTTCGTAGCAGGGCTGAACAGTGTAGGTCTGGCCCGGGCAGGGATGCCGCTGGAGATTCGCACTCAGCTGAAAAAAGCGTTCCGTATCCTGTACCGCAGCGGGCTTTCGCTGGAAGAAGCCGTTGCCACCATGGAACAGGAACTGGACAGCAGTGAACCGGTAGAACACCTGATGCGTTTCCTGCGCAATGCGGAACGTGGCATCCTCCATACGCGCAAATAAAAAGCAGAAGAATAATTTTTTCAAAACATAAAATGAAGGCAGCGGATCCTTTCGCTGCCTTTAAATCATAAATGGGCGGTACATAATATGGAGACCTTGGGTTTACTGGCCGGGATCGGCCATCTTCCGGTAGATGTGGCACAGTCTGCAAAGATGCTGGGGTATAAGGTTGTAGCTATTGCGGTGGTAGCGGATACAGATCCGGAGCTGCCGGAAAATGCAGACGTGTTTTATACCATCAACGTGGGCAAGGTGGGAAAGATTCTCCAGACACTGAAACAGCACGGTGTAAAAAACGTAACCATGATCGGCAAGGTTACAAAGGAAGTATTATATAAAAAAGGGGTCGTTGTGCCGGATTTGACTACCATCAGGGTGTTGGCGTCCCTTCCCGACCGGAAGGACGACACCATTATGAATGCCATTGTAAAGCTCATTGAAGATGCGGGCATGCATGTGATGGATCAGACAAAACTGATTCAGCCGCTGTTGCCGGAACCGGGTGTGTTGACGAAGCGGAAGCCGACGGAGCAGGAGTGGAAGGATATGCAGTTCGGTTTCTGGATGGCCAAGGAACTGGGACGCCTGGACATCGGGCAGACGGTGGTGGTGAAGAACCAGGCGGTAATGGCACTGGAAGCCATTGAAGGAACTGATGCCTGTATTTTGCGGGGAGGCTTTTTGGGCAAAGGCGGCGTCATCGTAGCCAAAACAGCCAAACCTGCCCAGGATAACCGTTTTGATATGCCAAGTGTGGGAACCACCACGCTGACGTCCATGGTCCATGCAGGTGCTACCGGTATCGTCATTGAAGCAGGCAGGACTCTGCTGGTGGACCGTAAACGTACGCTGGCCATGGCAGAGGAAAAGGGTATAACCATTGTATCTATGAATGAATCGGAACTGGTTTGACAAAAGAAAGAACATAGGAAATAAGAGCGTAAAACAGACAATAAAAAATGAAATATTTATGGATTTAGCAGCTGAAAGGTTTATTCAGCTGCTCTTTTATGTTATAATAAGATGATTTAGTATGTATAAAAATGGGTAACTGTTGGCTGAAACAGGAAATATTTTGAACATGGAATGAACTGTGCATGATGATATTTCCTTCCATAGCCTGCATTACATTGAGGTATCATGACCAGGATATTAATTTCCGCGGGAGAAGCATCCGGCGACTTGCATGCCGGTGCAGTGACCCGTGCCATTAAACAACTGAATCCGGCAGCGGAAGTCTTTGGCATGGGCGGCGACTGTATGCGTGATGCCGGTGGCGAGGTGCTGTTCGATATCAAAGACCACAGCGTCATGGGTTTTGTGGAAGTGATGAAAAAGCTTCCGGATATCTGGAAGCTGCGCAGTGCGTTCATTGACCTGATGGAAAAGCGCCAGCCTGATGTACTGTTGACTATTGATTATCCCGGTTTCAATATGCGTCTGGCCAGACTGGCGAAAGAACGAGGGATCAAAGTAGTATCCTTTATCGCTCCGTCGGCCTGGGCATGGAGACCAAGCCGGGCTGCCGGCGTGGTAAAGGTCGTGGACAAAATTGCCTCCATCTTCCCCTTTGAATATGACCTGTATAAATCCTACGGAGCCGATATTGAGTTTGTAGGACATCCTCTGGTGGACACAGTAAAACCATCACTGCCACGAAGGGAAGCAGAGGAGCTGGCAGGAAAACGTTTTGGCCATCCTCTCATCCTGCTGATGCCCGGCAGCCGGGAAATGGAGATACAGCGGCTGCTGCCAGTGATACTGGAAGCGGCAAAAATCCTGAAACAAAAACGGCCGGAGCTTGATTTTGCCATGCCCCGGGCCGTGACTATTGCCAGAGAAAAGCTGGAAGGGCCTGTCAGTCAGGCCGGCCTGGACATAAAACTGACAGAAGGACACAATTACGATGTAATGAGCGTGGCGGATTTCGCTATTGCCACCAGCGGCACGGTGACACTGGAAGCAGCATTGTGCGGGTTAGGCTGCGAGATACTGTACAGGTCGTCTCCCGTGAGCTTCTGGATTGCCAAACGGGTAGTGGAGATTCCCCATATCGGTTTGCCCAATATTGTAGCAGGAAGACTGATTGAGCCGGAGCTGCTGCAGGATGACTGTACCCCGGAAAAGATTGCGGCTGCAGCACTGAAGCTTCTGGAACCGGAGCGCTATAAACAGTTGCAGCATGACCTGCGGGAAGTAAAGGAAAAGTTAGGAGAACCCGGCGCTGTAAAACGCGTGGCAGAACTGGTGCTGCGCATGGCCCGCCAAAACCGGGAGCAGCATCTTTTGGCGGATAAGAATGAAAACTAAGGAGACATTACATACGAATTGGTCAGTTTTTTCCTGATCTGTAAGGAGTTCAGATGTATTTATATAAACGTATCCTAAATTATATCAAACCATACCTGCATGTATTGTTTGCCGCACTTTTATGTACGATGCTGGCAGCAGCAGGAAACCTTTACCTTCCCTGGATTTTCAGGGACATGATAGATAAGGTGCTTAACGCAAAAGACGCGTATATGCTGAACATGATTTCGGCCAGCATCGTGGTGATATTTTTCCTTCGCGGTATTTTTCTGTACGGGCAGAATTACCTGATGAGCTGGGTAGGACAGCACGTCATCATCGATATCCGCAGTGAGGTATTCCGTAAACTGCAACGGCTGTCCATGTCCTTTTATGATAAAAACAAAACAGGTACCATCATGAGCTATGTGACCAATGATGTTAATGCTCTGCAAGGCGCCATGGTAGACAACACGATTGAACTGGTTACGGAAGGCATTATCCTGGTTGGTTCTGTCTGCGCCATGATCTATCTGGACTGGAAGCTGACCCTGTTTACCATTCTGACATTTCCCGTTGTACTGTATTTTATGAACTATTTTGGGATAAAGATACGCCGTTCCGGCGGGCAGATCCAGGAGGCTGCTGCCGATATCACTTCTGTACTGCAGGAATCGGTTTCTTCAGCCCGGGTGGTAAAGTCTTTTGTAAGAGAACAGTACGAAATAGACCGGTTCGAAAAGGAAAACGAGGCCAATCTTAATGCCAATCTGAAAAATGCCAGATACATGGCGACCCTTACTCCTACAATCGAGTTTGTGGCGGCGTTGGGTGTGACCTTGATTTTATGGTACGGTGGTCACAACGTCATTGACGGGGAAACGACGCCAGGCTCTCTGGTTGCATTTCTGGCCTATGCAGTCAATATTTCCAACCCAATCAAACGAATTACCCGTACCAGCGGGAACATCCAGAAAGCTTTAGCTGCGGCGCAGCGTGTCTTTGACGTACTGGATCTTCCGGAAGAAGTGCAGGATCTGCCGGATGCTAAAGCACTGCCTGCTGTGACCGGCAACGTAAGTTTTGAACATGTATCCTTCTCTTACAACGAAGGCGATGAGATTCTTCATGACCTGTCCTTTACAGTAAAACCCGGACAGGCTGTGGGCTTGGTAGGCCCTTCCGGAGCAGGCAAATCCACTATTGCCAGCCTGATTCCCCGGTTTTATGACTGTGGTTCGGGTATGATCTGCATTGACGGAACGGATATCAGACATGTTACGCTGGACTCCCTGCGGAACCAGGTAGGCATCGTACCCCAGGAGACCATTCTGTTCAACGGTTCGGTGTACGACAATATTTTATATGGCCGGCTGGATGCCACAAAAGAAGAAATTGAGGAGGCTGCCAAAGCAGCCAATGCCCATGATTTCATCATGGAACTGCCGGAAGGCTATAATACGATGCTGGGAGACCGGGGAGTAAACATTTCCGGCGGTCAGCGGCAGCGTATTGCTATAGCCAGAGCAATCCTGAAAGACCCACGCATTTTGGTGTTGGATGAAGCCACGTCTGCCCTGGATACGGAGAGCGAGCGGGTGGTACAGGAAGCCCTTAACCGCCTGATGGTAGGACGTACCTCCATCATTATTGCCCACCGCTTGTCCACCATAAAGAATGCAGACCGGATCATCGTGCTGGATAAAGGTAAACTGGCGGAAGACGGTACTCATGAAGAACTAATGGAAAAGAATGGTTTATACGCCCACCTGTATCAGATACAGTATCGCAACGACAAGGAAGAGAGCTGATTATAACTTATGATGTATATTCTTTATAATGTTTTAGGGCTGCTTGCATTTTTCGTCCTGATATTGCCATTTTGTATTTACCGCCTGTTTACGGAAAAGGGATTCAGCGACCGGTTCAGGCAGAGCATCGGGCTGATCCGTCAGGAAGAAATCGCAAACGTGGTCAATAGCGACTGCGTCTGGATCCATGGCGCATCGGTAGGCGAAATTGTAGCTACCAGTCCGATTGTAAAAGAAATCAAAAAGATTATGCCGGAACGGAAAGTCCTGGTATCTGCTTTTACCGTGCCCGGTTACAATATGGCAAAGCAGATTATTCCGGAAGCAGACGCCATCATCTATTTCCCTCTGGACCTTGCCTGGGTGGCAGAATCCGTGGTACGACGTGTGCACCCCGGTATCTTTATGCCGGTAGAGACGGAATTATGGCCTAACTTCCTGCGGGCTCTCCGGGAACGTAACATTCCCGTGATGATGGTCAACGGCCGTATCTCCGAACGGTCTGTCAAGACGTACCAGTATCTGTTCGGCATCTGGCATGACATGCTGCGGACCGTGAGCCGCTTCTGCATGCAGTCCAGCATTGACGCCAATTACATTACCCATTTAGGGGCAGATCCCCAAAAGATCTTTGTTACTGGCAATACGAAATTTGATCAGACCTATGCAGAAGTGACACAGGAAGATCTCGCAACCTATAAATTGGAATTGGGACTGGGCGAGGATGCGTTCCCGGTGATTTTGGCAGGTTCCACCCATGCGCCGGAAGAAAAATACGTGCTGACCGCGTTTTCTGAGCTGAACAAAAGGTATCCAAAAGCAAGGCTTATCATGGCTCTCCGTTTTAACAACCGGATAGAAGAGATCAAGCGCCTGTGCGACAAGTTTGGTTACAAGGCAGGCTTACGTTCCAAATTGAAGAACATGAGTGGGCCCCGGCCGGAATTTCCGGTGATACTGATTGATACTATCGCCAATACGGAAAGTTATGATTTATGCTACATGACAGATAATTTAATTGCCGGACGAAATGCCGCAAAAGAAATGATTTC